>UREB01000176.1 GCA_900546685.1 uncultured Eubacteriales bacterium
GGCATATAAAAGGTCTGTGACCTTATCCTGAAATTCCGGCGCTTTGCCCGGCGCGGACGGCACGATGTACCGCCGTTCTGGATTTTGGCGAACGATGGCCGCTACCTTCTGCATTTGTCCTGCCGTTGCCAGCGAGCTACCGCCGAATTTTGCAACAATACAACCCATGGGTCATTCTGCCTCCTGAATGTTTCGATTTGTGTTTGTAAGATCCTAGGACAGGACCCAGATCCTGTCAACTTAAAATAATTTTATACAATGCGTTTGGCTTCCAGATAGCAACGCTTTTCGTCTGCTTCGCCCATGGAAAATGATTTGCGCGGCAACGCCCCGTATCGGGATACCAGGGGGAACAGCTCATCTTTTTGCACGACCTTGAGCAGCAACCCCATCTGGTTTGGCCGGGCACCCAGGGCAAGAGTCTCCTTTTCCCCATGGATATAATCTACCGAGATTTCGGGATGCGCCTGCATTAGCACGGAAATCCCATCATCCGCCAAAGCGGCATCCAAACGATCCGTTTCCTTCCGAAAGACAAATACGCCCGCTTGTGCGCCGCACACAAACGGCATGCACCGCTTGCCTTCCACGGGCTGATCGGCAATGTCCGCATCCATGGCCTCGGCCAGCTCCTGTACCGCTTCGCCCGGCACTTGAAATAAAGCGCGGTGAATGGGCTCAAAGAGCAGGGAATCGTCGTGGATATTTACCAATTCACACAGCGCAAAGCGCGCAGGGTGGGTTGCCTGCTGCTCCGGCGTTAGGGTTTTTTTGATGTTTTCCCAGTGCGCCTTGGCCGTGGCAAAGGAATGGTTGCCATCGCCCATGGCATACAGCATTGGGTCGCCCTCTCCTTTGGGCAGCGCATCGTACAGCGCGCTCAAGGCTTTCTGCACACCGCCCATTTTGCTTTCCGGCACAAAATAACCCGCAATATGGCCCATGCCAAAGCCCAGGTCTGCGTCATACACTGTTTCAAACGAAGCGCGGGCCTCTGCCAACGGTTCCAGAACGGTGCGTTCTGGATCGTCGAACAATACCATGATATGGGGCAGCTCCAAGCTGGCCTTTTCACGGATGGCCAGGCGGGGCGGAATGCGCGCTGGAATGGTGCCCTCTGTCACCCGTACCAAGGTTTTGGCATCCGATTCATAGGAATAGCGCTCTAGATCCATGGAGATGACAAGGCCGGTACGCACCCTTTTGCCGTCCGGCAGGGTACGCTGCGTTAAGATACAGCCGCACGGCAACTCGCGGAGAATGCCGCTGTCCAAATAACGCTGCATGGTGCGGTAGGTTTCTTCCACACGCGCCTGCTGCTTTTCCGTACCCAAATATACCTCGGGCAACACCATTTTCAGCGTGGAGGGCTGATCGCCCACCGTGCGCTCCACATTTTCCCAGTAGGCAGGATCGCTGGTATATTGGTCGCAGGCGATCACACACCAGGTATCCAGCGCCCTGGTATTTTCAGGCAGATATATATGAGGGATCTTCAGCCCCAACGTTTCCAAGCTATGCGGCATTACGCTCAGCTCCCTTGATTTTTCTATACATATCAATATACCATGCAACACATTTCACGCACAAGGAAAAAACGATGATAGATAGAAAAAACTATGTTATAATGAAAAACAAGAAACTTTGCAGGCGGACTGTGCGCTGCCAAGATGAAGGAGTGTATCTGAGCATGGACTATCGTGCGAACGAGAAAAAATGGCAAAAGAAATGGGAGGAAGCAAAACTATTTGAATACGACCCTTCCGCCCCGGGCAAGAAGTGGTATGTATTGGAGATGTTCTCCTATCCCTCGGCAGCCAAGCTCCATGTAGGGCACTGGTACAATTACGGCCCGGCAGATACCTATGCCAGATTTAAGCGCCAGCAGGGATACAAGGTATTTCATCCGATGGGCTTTGATGCGTTTGGGCTGCCGGCAGAAAACTATGCCATCAAAACAGGGGTGCATCCCAAGGATTCCACCTTTTCCAATATGGAAATTATGGAGCAGCAGCTGCGCGCCATCGGCGCCTCGTTTGATTGGACGCATACGGTAAAGACCTGCGTGCCGGAATATTACAAATGGACGCAGTGGCTGTTTTTGCAGCTGTATAAAAAGGGACTGGCCTACCGCAAGGAAGCGCCTGTCAACTGGTGCCCTTCCTGCAATACAGTGCTGGCCAATGAGCAGGTGAATGATGGCCTGTGCGAACGGTGTGGCACCCAGGTGACGCGCCGGAATCTAACGCAGTGGTTCTTCAAGATCACAGAATATGCCGACGAGCTGCTGGAAGGGCTGAAGGACCTGGATTGGCCGGAACGCATCAAGGCCATGCAGACCAACTGGATCGGCCGCTCCGAAGGCGCGGAGATCACGTTTGACATCGTGGGCGGCGGCTCGTTTACGGTGTTTACCACAAGGCCGGATACCCTATTTGGCAACACCTATTGTGTCATTGCGCCGGAGCATCCTATGGTGGATGAAATCACTACGCCAGAATGCAAGGCGGCGGTGGAGGCGTACCGTGAAGAGGCAAACAAGGCTTCGGATATCGACCGTCTGTCCTCTGTACGGGAAAAGACCGGTGTGTTCACCGGCGCCTATGCTATCAACCCCATCAACGGGCGCCAGGTGCCGATTTGGATTGCCGACTATGTATTGTATTCCTATGGTACAGGGTGTGTGATGGCCGTGCCGGCACACGACGAGCGCGATTTTGTTTTTGCCACCAAATACGATTTGCCGATTATTGAGGTCATTAAGCCTAAAGAGGGCGAGGAACCTTTGCCGTATACAGGGCCGGGTATATTGATCAATTCCGAATCCTTTGACGGCGTGGACAATGAAAAGGCGAAGAAAGCCATCGTCCAAGCGCTGGAAAAAACGCAGCATGGTGCGCTAAAGGTGAATTACCGCATGCGCGATTGGCTAATTTCCCGCCAGCGGTATTGGGGCGCGCCCATCCCCATGATCCACTGCCCGCACTGCGGCGCTGTGCCTGTGCCGGAAGAGGATCTGCCGGTGCTGTTGCCGTATGATGTGGACTTTACGCCGGATGGCACTTCGCCGCTGCTCAAACATGAGGGCTTTATGAATACGACCTGCCCGGTGTGTGGGGCGCCCGCAAAACGGGATGCAGATACCATGGATACCTTTGTTTGCTCTTCCTGGTACTATCTCAGGTACCCGGACTGCAATGATGCAGAGCAGGCGTTTGATAAAAAGATTGTGGACGAGATGCTGCCTGTAGACGTATACATCGGCGGCGCAGAGCATGCCTGCATGCACCTGCTGTATGCGCGCTTTTTCACCAAGGCGCTGCGCGATATGGGCCTGTTGGATTTTGATGAGCCTTTCATGCGTCTGGTCAATCAAGGGCTCATTTTGGGCTCGGATGGTGAAAAGATGAGCAAATCCCGCGGCAACGTCATTTACGCCGACGAACTCGTAAAGGTGTTCGGCGTGGACGCGGTAGAT
>UREB01000177.1 GCA_900546685.1 uncultured Eubacteriales bacterium
AATGTAGAGCCTATCAAACTGCGCACACTGATCCAAAAACGAAGGGATATGCTTCGGCAGCACGCCCCCTCTTGATTCTCTATCATCCATCAACACTTCTACCAAGGCATGCACGGTAGTTTGTTTTGCCAAGGCTCTTTTCTGCAGCTCCTTTGCAAGAGAGAGCCTGTCCAACGAATGAATCAATTCCACATTATCAATAATGTATTTTACCTTATTCGTCTGTAATTGTCCAATAAAATGCCAAGAAATGTCATCCGGAAGCAAATCTTTTTTTGCAAGCAGACCTTCTGAACGATTTTCACCAAAACAGGTAAGCCCTTGCTCATAGGCTTGGCGCACCTGCTCTACATCCGCATACTTGCTCGCGCCTAGCAAAATTATAGAGCTGGGATCACGTCCAGCTTTTACTGCTGCGCTCTGAATCTGGTCACGGATCGCCTGTACATTCATCAATATTCTCTACCTTCTATCGCAATAGCACCTTTTGGTTTGCAGACAAAGTTGTGTCAGGATCTAAAGACTGAATAATGCAGTTCTCCCCATCGGAAATCAAAATATCCACGGGAATTAGGCTTGCCACATCACCCTGCACCAGTTTGATCAGCTTTTGATCTCCCTGTGTAAAGATAGCCTCCTCTGGCACCATCATTCCAGTAAAATCCAAATGCATCTTTGCATCTGCAGTGCGCACGCTTAGCATCGGGCCAATATCCTCTGTCATTTCCAATACATACAGCGTGCCCCCGCCGTCTACACTGCGTACAGAGGTGGCTTTGGCAGAATAGGGCCGGTCAAAATAACCTTCAAAGGTCATATTGGCCGTGCCTCCCTCCCGCAGTTCAGGAATTTCCTCGTTTTTATCCAAAAGAATCAGGCAGTACCACTGATAATTATTGACAAGCCGATATAACGGTCTGGTGGTGCTGTCATCAGAAGTTTTGCTGCTGACAACGCCTTTTTTAGCAGCCAAAATATCCGCTCGCGTCAAGGTATCTAAATTGTATGGCGTGAGCTGTGTTTCCCACCCGTCCATATAAAAGCTGACAATACCGTCGTCCTCTGCCTGCACATCCTGACGCCAATTTGCAAGCTTATTCAACTGGTCTTGTTCTGTGGCGTACAAACCGTTCAGCTTATCGTCCGCTTGCACATTGGCTTTTAAAAACTGCTGCTTTTTTTCCATATTTTCACGCAGTTTTCGTTCCAATACAACCAAATCGTTGCTGCTTTTCCCCTGTACCACATCCACAATCTCCTGGATTGTATTTGTGATCTTTCCATTGTGTGTGTTTAAATCTTTATTGATTACTTCACGCCAAATGGTATTTTCCTGATAATCCTGGATCTGCTGCTGCGTCGTCACATAATCGGTCATCAGTTTTTCGTTATAGCCCCATTTGTATACCTGGGCAATCGTTGCACCCTTTGTAACGGTCTGCCCCTCTGAAGCAAAGAAGGTGGCCGTGGAATAGTTGTCGGAATTGTAGACCTTTTCATCCCGAACAATCAGCGTTTCAACATCCCGGTCTACAAAAAGATTCCCTTCTGTTATGAGGGCCTCCTTAGGGCCTTGCAGTATTAGAAATACGGTCAATAAAATCACGCATGCCAACACAGCCACCGTTATAAAAAAACGCTTGGTAGGTCTCCTGCGGTTTTTTCGAGCCATATATACATTCCTACTTTCTTACATTCGTACAAGTTGGTTTCGGTTATTATAACATATTTCAGCAAGAACACGCAAAATCATTCAAAAAATAAAGAATGGGAGAAATAAATTCTCCCATTCCAGCTTTTTTCCTACTCTTCAGTAGCGGAGGCTGCCTTGGGCCGTGGAATTTTCAAAACCTTTTCTCCAAAGGCAAAAGATAGGCCGAATAGTACAACGCCAACCAATGTGACAATGGATGTTAAGGTATAATATCCGGTAACACCAGTGATTTCGATGAGGATCCCTCCCAATAGGCTTGCACAGATCGCACCCATCGACATGGACATACCCAAAAATGTTTGCGCAGAGGCAGAAAGCTCCGGCGGTGCTAAGCGGTATGCATACTGCACGGATGTGAATAGATACAGCCCGTTTGCCAATCCACTTAACATCTGGATACACAGAATCAGCGCCGGCCCCATACAAGAGACAAGCGGAGAAAGCAGCGGAGAGGATAGTTGCGTATACAGGAAATGCTCCAGCGCATAAATGCATCCTACTGCAGCAATCATGGGGGGTAGCTTAAACTTCCGTACCAAAAGACCACCAGCCAAAAGGAACGGCACTTCCATCAACGCTTTGATTCCCGTTACAGCGCCGGCCAAATCGGCTTCCATTCCCACAGAACGGAAAATATACGGCAAAAACAGCCCAGAGGAGTTTGCCATCATTTGAATCAGAAAATGAAAAATTAAAAGTACGACAAAATAATAGTTTTTAAACAGCAGGGCAGGATTGATTTTGGGACGTTACTGTTTTTCTCCCTCCTTCGGCTCTTGTTGAAGGGGAATCCTATGATTTAGGCGTACGCTGTAAATGCAGACACCCATACTGATAAATCCGCTCAGCATAAAGACAACGGGAATCCCTGCTTTTTCCGCTACAAATGATAACAGCACACAAGAGATCGCCCAACCGATTGACCCCCATAAACGCATAACGCCAAACGGCACACGCTTGGCGCGCGCCACCGCCAACATGGACCAAGCGTCCATCAAGTTTTGCGCCGGTGTTCGTACAAAGTTTGTCAAAGGCAGCGCGATGGCCAAAAATGAAAACCCTGCAATCTTTATAATGCCAAATATCGGCATGAACGCAACCAAAAAAGCGCAAATCGCAAACACAATGATATATGCCTTGGCTACGGAATGCATTCGATCCGCCACATACCCCCATAAAGGCGGTGCTATGATCCCTATGGCGGAATAAATGGCCATGATGATCCCTACCTCAGCGGTTGAAAAGTTCTGGCTATCCAGCAAAAGAACATTATAGGCCGAAGAAGCCATCCCCATCCAAAACAGGCCGATAACAGTAGAAAAGCCGATTTGTATCCGTTTCCGAAGCCGTATCTCTTCGGCTAAGGTCGGTTGTTGCTCCATAGAAAATGCCCCCCCAATATAACCGCAGCCCCTACTCCGCGGCAAAGTACAAACAAAAAGAACCTTTGAAACAACCATATGCGAATGTTTTATCTTTTAGATGAGATATATATAAGCCAATCTCTTGTTTTATTCCTGCTCCATCCGTGCTCTTTTACGCGGGGATAGAGCCGCTGCCGGGCGAGGGATCTTCAATACCTTTTCCCCAAAGGGGAAAGAGAGCACGAAAAGGACAAACCCTGCCAAAACAACAAAGGAGTTAAACCGATAAAGGCCACCGGCGCCAATTACGCTGATCAGCCACCCTCCCATCAGGTTGCTCAGTACCGTTCCGACCGCATT
>UREB01000178.1 GCA_900546685.1 uncultured Eubacteriales bacterium
CTATGCTGGATGAAGCAGGGTTCCCAAATGCGACAATCACGGCTTCGTCTGATTTGGATGAGGAAGTCATTTTCGATCTGCGGGCCCAAGGCGCCAAGATCGATACCTGGGGTGTAGGCACGCGATTGATCACCAGCCAAAACGCGCCGTCTTTGGGCGGTGTATATAAGTTGTCCGCACTGGAAAAGAACGGGGAAATGATACCCAAGATCAAGCTTTCAGAAAATAAAGGAAAGATCACAAATCCCGGTTATAAAAAGGTATTAAGAATCTATGATAAAGCCAAGCACAAAGCCTTGGCGGATTTGATTTGCTTGGATGAAGAGCAGTATGACGAAACAAAACCACTTACCATCTTTGATCCTGTGGATACCTGGAAAAAGCTGCGCTTAACAAACTATACGCTGAGGGAATTGCTGGTGCCTGTTTTTGTGAGGGGCAAACAGGTGTATCATTCTCCTTGCCTGCAGGATATTTGTGCTTATGCAAAGCAAGAAATGCAAACGCTGTGGGAAGAATACAAACGCTTGACAAAGCCGCATCTATATAAGGTAGATTTGTCCGAGCAGCTCTACGAGCTAAAGCAGGCTTTGATTGAGGCGCATACCATCTCCCATCAGGCATGAAGAGGTAGGAGGATAGCAGATGCACCATTGCTTTAGAAAGCAGTTGTTTGGATATAAAAAAAACCAGGTAGACGAATATATCGTATCGCTGGAAAAAAAGCTGGATGAAATCGGAAATCAATATGAACAGAGGATTGCGGAGGTGGTAGAAGAAAATGTCCGCACTTCGGTAGAATTGAAGGTAGCGCGCGCCGGGTATCAGGATGCTGCGGAGATGATGTATTCTGCACAAAGCCGCATTCGCGATTTGGAAAAGCTGTTGTATGAAGAGCGGGAACGCGTAGGAAAGCTGGAGGAAACGCTGGCCGAAAAAAATGAGAAATCCCAGCAAGAGATGGAAAAAGCGTTGGAGGAAATGAAGGAACGATTGTCCTCTTTGTCGCGGGCAACAGGAACGATGCATCAAGTGCTTGGCGATATGGGACGTGTGACAACCTATTATGAGGATGGCACCTGCTTTGAGGACGCCGGTTTTGTGCCGCCGGATGGCGTTGAGGCCAAAGCTTTGGAGGAGCATTCTGCCAGGGGGCTGATGCAGCGCATTTATCAAATACGCCAAAAAGCGACTGAAGAGCAGAAACCGTCTCAAGAAAAAAGCGAGCCTAAAAAATAAAGCATACGCAAAACCAAATGGATGTGACTATATAAAAAAACAGCATAGCGATTTGCCGTGCTGTTTTTTTGTCTTCCATTGAATGTCAAATCGTGTGACAATGCGGATTTATGCGCGTATCAACGATTATATAGCGCCGTTCCCGTTTTCGGGATAAAAAAGGCAGACATATCTACCTGCTCTAACGCGAGCAGCTTTGCTTTTTTGTCTATGCCGCCAGCATAACCTGTTAGACTGCCATGGCTTCCAACGACCCTATGGCAGGGAATGATCAAAGAGATAGGGTTATGGCCGACGGCGCCGCCCACTGCCTGTGCAGACATATGGCTGCCTGTTTGCACAGTAATTTTGGCGGCGATGTCACCGTAGGTCATCGTATGCCCATAGGGAATGGTAAGCAAAATATCCCAAACCTGCTTGCGAAACGGAGTGCCTTTTATGGACAGCGGCGGGGTAAAATCGGGTTCTTTGCCGCCGAAATACATATCGAGCCAGTTTATTGCCTGACGGAAAACAGACAGATCTTTTTCAATATGCTGCGAGGGAAGGGTACAAGCAAAGTATTTTTGGCCGTCGAACCACAATCCGGTGATGGCCGTTCCATCGCTTGCCAACGTGATGCCTCCCAAAGGAGAATCATAGTGAAACGTATAGGCCGTCACTGTTATACCTCCAAATATGCATTGGAATCCGCTTGCGCTTACCCCTGATGAAAGAATGGCAACAGGACAACCCCCCTGCCGGCGATGGGCAAGACAGCACATGCGGCCTTTTCCATTGGTTTATTGCTCCTCTTCGGGCTGATAATGCTCCGTGACAACGCCGCCGGTGGAGAGAATTTCGCGGGCAAAATCATCAGGATAAGGATGCTGATACACGACCCTTACAATGCCTGCGTTCACGATCATCTTAGAACAGATGACACAGGGCTGGTGCGTACAATACAAAGTAGCGCCCTCAATGGCAATGCCCATTTTAGCAGCCTGAATGATGGCGTTTTGCTCTGCATGGATGGCATAACATAGCTCATGGCGCGTGCCAGAGGGAATATTTAGCTTTCGGCGCAGGCATTCTCCCTTTTCCACACAACTAAGCGTGTTGGCGGGTGCTCCGTTGTATCCGGTAGTAAGCACACGCTTATTTTTAACGATGACAGCTCCAATTTTTCGATTTTCCTGAAAACAGCTGGACCATTGGGCTACCAGATTTACCATCTCGATAAACCGATGATCCCATTTATCAAACTTAGCCATGGTTTCATCTCCTTCTATTTCCTTTTATATTGGCTGATTTTTCGTTGGTTGGCAAGAGAAATTTGTAAATAGCTGAAAATCGGAGAAAACCGATGCATGACTTAGGAAAAATCTGGTTATTGTAGACAGAGTAGACAAAAACTCTTATTTCGATGAAAAAAAAGTAAAAAAAGACTTGATATTTTGCTTGGAGTTGACTATATTATAAATGTGTTAGCACTCGTAATAAATGAGTGCTAACAGAGAGCGTGTGAATCAATAATTTTTATAGGAGGCAGACCAAAATGAAAGTAACACCGTTGGCAGACATGGTATTGTTGAAGCCCATTGAGCAGGAGAAGGTTTCCACTGGCGGAATCATCATCCCTGACACGGCCAAAGAAAAACCCATGATGGCGGAGGTTGTTTCCGTAGGTCCTGGCGGCATGGTAGACGGCAAGGAGATCGTGATGTGCTTAACAGCCGGCCAGAAGGTTATTTATCGCCGCTATGCCGGCACCGATTTGAAATTGGACGGCGGAGATTTCGTATTGACGCGTCAGAGCGATATCATCGCTGTGGTGGAATATTAAGGAGGTAAAAGACAATGGCAAAGCAATTCAAATATGGAGAAGATGCCAGAAGGGCGCTGGAACGCGGCGTTAACACGTTGGCAGATACTGTAAAAATCACAGTAGGCCCGAAAGGCCGTAATGTTGTGCTGGAACGCAAATATGGCGCACCGCTCATCACCAATGACGGTGTAACCATTGCAAAAGAAATTGAAGTAGAAGATCCGTTTGAAAATATGGGTGCTCAGCTCGTGCGCGAAGTTGCGACCAAGACAAACGATGTTGCAGGCGACGGTACGACAACGGCTACCATTTTGGCCCAGGCAATGGTACGGGAAGGCCTGAAAA
>UREB01000179.1 GCA_900546685.1 uncultured Eubacteriales bacterium
TTCCACTATATAATTGAAAATGAAGAACCGTATTGTGCAATGCCATTCACACAGATTAACGATGAGGTATTGGCAACCATTCGGCCTATCGTTCTAGAGCGTTACCTGGAATACTTGAATTACTATAAAGGACAGGATGGCCGAGAATACGAGAACACAAATACCGGCAAAAAACGTAAAATTGCTACTCTCAAATCGTTTTTCAAATATCTATATAAGATGGAACGCATTCCCGCCAATATCGCTGAGAAGATTGATATGCCCAAAATTAAGGAAAAACCTATCATTCGTCTTGAGCCAGATGAGGTGGCCAAAATGATGGATGAGGTAGAAAAAGGAACGGATCTTACAAAGCGACAGCAAAAATATCACGAAATCACACGCCTTCGAGATGTTGCTATTTTTACATTGTTGCTTGGCACCGGTATCCGTATCTCTGAATTGGTAGGGCTTGATATTGAGCATTTTGATTTCTCGGCAGATAGTTTTGTGGTTACACGGAAAGGCGGCGCCAGGGTCATTTTATACTTTGGTGAAGAAGTTGAAAAAGCTGTGAAAGATTATCTTGCGGTACGAGAAACCATCATTCCGGTTCAGGGCTCTGAGCATGCGCTGTTTCTATCCATGCAGAAAAAAAGAATGAGCCAAAGGGCCATTCAAATGCTGGTAAAAAAATATGCCAAGATCGTTACACCTTTGAAAAAGATTTCTCCGCATAAATTCCGTTCTACCTACGGAACAATGCTTAATTATGAAACAGGAGATATTTACCTTGTTGCAGATGTGCTTGGAAATAAAGATGTAAATACAACGAGAAAACACTATGCTGCCATGAGCGATGAAAAACGCAGAATGGCTGCAGGCAAAGTAAAGCTTAGGGAATAAGGAGAAGGAGGAAGATAAATTTAGCTCTTCTCTCCCTTCCCTTTTTTTATTTCATTTTCATCCATCAGAATCGCATCAATGGTAATTTTTGCATAGTCCTCGGTGGGCTCATCTAAGCATTCAAAGCAATTATCACACAGCTTATGTTTATAAGGGCAATAATCATCACATTCCCCACAAAGATCACATTCCTTATCATATAGAGTGCATTTCGGCACAAAAATCCCTCCTATCTTGAAAAATAGTATATCATATTCAAAAAAAGGTTTCAAAAAACCATTGAAGAACAAATGTTCGTATGATATACTAGAACCAAGAAAACGAACGCGAAACGGAAAGGGGTTTCACGATGGGTATCAGTGCAAAACAACAAAAAGTGCTTGATTATATTCGTTCATTTATGAAGGAGCATGGCTATCCGCCTGCCGTTCGGGATATCTGCCAAGGATTGAACCTGAAATCAACCTCTACGGCGCATGGATATTTGGCACGTTTGGAAAAGCAGGGATATATACGAAGAGATCCCTCCAAAACAAGGGCCATTGAGCTGATCGAAAACGATGCTGCAGAGCTCGAAGCCCCCGCAGAGATACAGGCGGTCAATGTGCCTCTATTGGGCCAGGTAGCTGCTGGTATGCCTATTTTGGCAGAGGAAAATTTTGAAGAATATCTGGCTATGCCCAAAGAGATCGTTCCCTATGATACCAAGGAAACCTTTGCCTTGGAAATCAAAGGGGAAAGTATGGTGAAGGCCGGCATACTCAATGGCGATAAAATCATAGTCAGGCAAACCAATGTTGCGGAAAATGGAGATATTATCGTAGCGCTTATTGACAATGAAGCAACTTGTAAACGTTTTTATAAAGAGAAGCACCGGATTCGCCTTCAACCCGAAAATGATCTTATGGAGCCTATGTACTTTGATGAAGTACAAATATTGGGCAAGGTCATCGGCCTTGTGCGCAATTATTGAAAGTAACAAAAAAGGGACAGAGTGCTAATGCTCTGCCCCTCTTTTTTGCTTTATCTGGATTTTAAAACACCATCCAAAGCATATAAACAGCCAATTCTACCGTGCTCATAGGTCAGCCCGCCTTGGAAATAACAGATATAGGGCTCTATCATCGGTGCATCTGCGGAAAGTTCAATAGAAGACCCCTGTACAAAGGCCCCTGCTGCCATGACAACCTCATGGGTATAGCCCGGCATAGCCCAGGGCTCAGGCGTAGCCATGGAATCTACAGGGGAAGCCTTCTGAATAGACCGACAAAACGCTAGCAATGGCTCTGGTGCACGAAATGCAATGGATTGAATAATATCGCTACGCATTGCCTCTGGCGCAGGATTGACTTCGTATCCCAGCCTAGAAAATACCTGTGCGAACAAAATTGCCGTTTTTACTGCACTTGCAGTGACTGCTGGCGCCAAAAAGAATCCCTGGTAAAACGGCCGATACGATGCTTCATAGGACCCGCAAGCTCGGCCAATGCCCGGTGCCGTCAAGGCATGTTCGATTCTGTCAATCGCTTTCTTCGTACCTGCAATATAACCGCCCGTCGGCGCTATTCCACCGCCTGGGTTTTTGATCAAAGAACCGGCCATTGCATCAACGCCCACGCCTACCGGCTCCTGTTCCTCTGTAAACTCGCCATAACAATTATCTACAAAAACCATCGTATGAGGGTTTTGTGCATGTACAAGATCTGCCAAGAGTGCAATTTCATGAATATGCAGGCTCCGACGCCATGCATAGCCAGCACTTCGCTGAACAGCAACCACTGCAATGGAATCATCCTCTTTTAATGCTTTCTTGATAGCCTCATAATCAATGCTTCCGTCCGGCAGAAGCTCAATTTGCTTATAATGAACGCCCAAACGCATCAAAGATCCCAGTGTATCCTCGATACCAATAACTTGTTCTAACGTATCATAAGGCTTACCAGACACATAGCATATCGTTTGTCCGGGCTCAACAAGCCCTTGCAGCGCAATCGCCAACGCATGGGTCCCAGACACAATTTGAGGGCGAACGATCGCATCCTCACAGCCAAATGTTTTGGCAAACAGTTTTTCCAGTGTGTCTCTGCCAATATCATCATATCCATATCCGCTACTGCATACAAAATGAGCCGCTTGAATCCCACAATCAGCAAAAGCTTTTAGCACCTTTGCTTGGTTGTATTGCGCCATTTCTTGTACCTTTGTAAACAGCGGCTCTACTTCCCTTTCACATTCCAACAGAATATTTTCTGCCTGTTCAGATACGCCCAATAATGAAGCCAATCTCATCTGTTCTCTCTCCTTGCTGCCGAATCATTAGATATAAATTCAGAAACCAATTGTTCTGCCTGAATAACAGCCCCCGGTTCATCTGCCTTAATCCAGTGCATTTCCGGCTCCTGGTGACGGAACCAAGTCATTTGTCTTTTTGCAAACTGTCTTGTCTGTATGAAAGTTTGTTCTAGTGCTTCCTCCAAACTGCA
>UREB01000180.1 GCA_900546685.1 uncultured Eubacteriales bacterium
ACGTGTGCTCTTCCGATCTATCTCCAGCTCCAATTCATCGCCAACGCTTACAATATCAGAGGGATGTTTCGGACGGCCCCAGGACAAGTCCGTTACATGGATCAATCCATCTACACCGCCAATGTCGGTGAAAGCACCGAAATCCGTAATGCGGCGTACAATGCCCTTGACATGCTGGCCTGCTTCAAACTGCTTATATTTTTCCTTACGCGCCTTGATGGCCTCTTCTTGCAAAACCTGACGGCGAGAAGCGACGATGCGGCGGCGGGATTTATCTACTTCCAGCGCCTTAACGGTTACCTTTTTCCCAACGAACTCTTCCAGATTTTCCACATAGCGGTTGGAAAGCTGAGAAGCAGGAATGAAAACGCGGGCGCCACGATACTCGGCCAGCACACCAGCCTTAACAGCCTGCTTGATGGTAACATCAAAGTAGCGGCCATCTTCCAACTCAGCAATGGCAGCCCTATCCTGCTCTCTACGCTCGATGGATTTGCGGCTCAGCAACACATTGCCTTCACCATCGTTGACCTTTACGATCTCTACCGTGATCTCATCGCCTACGCTGGCGATGTCGGCAGCCGTCGCTTTGGGATCCAACGACAATTCGGCCTGCGGAATGATGCCGTCCGCTTTATATCCGATGTTTACAAAAACATCGTCTCCTACGATCTGCACCACGGTTCCCTTTTTCACCTGACCGGGGCGGATACGCACCATCGTCTTTTCAAGATCACGCTCGAAAGACTCTTCGGGTGTGAGCTCACGTTCTGGTTCCTCCGCCGGCTTTTCCGCTTCCGTCTGGGGTGCAGCTTCTGCCTGTACAGCTTCAACCGCTTCCTCCGGCTGGGCTTGCGCCTGCTCTGCGGGTACCTGTTCTTCTAAAACAGTGGTGTTGAGATCTTGTTCATTCATTCTGGCAATTACCTCCCTGATTGACCATTGCGGCGTCGATGCACCTGCAATAATACCTATTATACCATTTAACTCCAGATTTTCAACAGGCAACTCCGCGCTACTTTCCAAAATATAGGTATTTTTACAATTGTTTTTACAGATTTGCGCCAATTTTTTTGTGTTGCTGCTGTGGCGGCCGCCAATGACGATCATCGCATCGCATTTTTGGCTCAATTCATACGCTTCTGTCTGCCGCTGCCGGGTGGCCTGGCAGATGGTATTCTGCTTTCTAAAGGACGGATATTTTGTAGCCATCACAAAGGCGATCTGCTCAAATTTTTCCTGTACAAACGTCGTTTGTGCCACCAAAAAGACGCGCTCTGCGCCTGGCAGCGCCTCCGCCTGCTCTGCCGTCTGTACAATCCAGGCCTTATTGCCGCAAAATCCATTGATCCCTATCACCTCGGGATGCTCTTTCTGCCCAGCAATCACTACCTGCCAACCGTCGCGGCAGGCCTTTTGCACGATATCGTGTATACGTGCCACAAACGGACAGGTTGCGTCTACGATACGGATGTTTCTTTGCCGGCACTGATCGTACACCTCCGGCGGCACACCATGGCTGCGTATCACCATCGTACTGCTCTCCGGGACTTGCATTACACTCTCCACTGTAATCGCGCCCTCTGCCTCCAGCTTGTCCACAACGCCTTGATTATGGATGATAGGGCCCAAAATATAGACCGGTTTGGTACGAGTCAGCTCCGTCTCTACAGCCTCTACCGCGCTTTTCACGCCAAAACAAAATCCATTGTATTTTCCTTGTATCAGCTTCATTTTTGTTTCGCCTGCTCCGTCAACGCCATGACGCGCTCCTCCAACATTTGGTTAACCGTTGCAATGTCTTCCTTGCTCGCCTTTTTTCCCTGATAAGCGGATAGATCCAGCGGCTCTCCTACCACAACACGATGCCGGCGGAAGGGTTTGAATGAAACAGCCATGCCGGCAGGCACAAGCGCAGCGCCTGTGCGCAGCGCAAACGTGACTGCACCCTCATGAAAAGAAAGCTGGCCCGTTTTGCTTCGTGTACCCTCCGGGAAAATCCCCAGCACTTCACCGCTCTTTAGGTATTCCATGCTCTTGCGCATGGCTTTGATATCATTGCCCTCTCTATCCACTGAAAAGGCACCCAGCGCCGTCAGCAGCCAGCTGACGGATTTTTTACGGAACAATTCCTTTTTCGCCATAAAATGAATCTGGCGGTAGCGAACCATGGCAAGGGCTACCGGGTCCAATGCATGCACATGATTGGCGCAAATGACAACTGCCCCCTTTTTGGGCATATGCTCCTTTCCCTTTACACTGAGAAAGAAAAAGAGCTTTAGGATCACCCAAACAATGGGCCATGCTACGGTATACAAAGGCGTCATTGTAGCTTTTCCTCCACCACGGAAACCATTTTTGCCAGCACATCCTCCGGCGTATCGTATGTGGAATCGATGACCACCGCATCCTCCGCTTGTTTGAGCGGTGCAATCGCGCGATGAGAATCATCATAATCCCGCTTCTGTATCCCGGCCAGCACCTGTTCAAAGGACTCATGCAAGCCCTTAGCCTCCTGCTCTTTACGCCGGCGCTCCGCACGCTCCTCCGGCTTTGCCGTTAGAAAAAACTTCACATCCGCATTGGGCAGCATCGCGGTGCCTACATCCCTTCCATCCACAACGACAGACAACTCAGCTGCAATGCGCCGTACCTGCTTTGTCAGCACCTCTCTTACAAATCCTACCGCGCCTATGGTAGAGGCGCCCGCTCCCACTTCCGGCGTACGGATTGCTTTGGATACATCTTCTCCGTTTAAAAAGGTTTTCTGGCCTGCCTCTCCCACCTCGATGGTCACTTTGGCATCCTCGACCGCTTGCTTTACGGCCTCATGGTCTTTTAGGTCTACGCCTTTACGAAGTGCGCACAGCGCCAAAGCCCGAAACAAAGCGCCCGTATCCAGAATGTGGATGCCGAGCGTATCTGCCAGGCATTTGGCCATTGTCGTTTTCCCCGCGCCTGCCGGGCCGTCTATGGCGATTACACAGTGTTTTTGCATGGTCGTTCCTCACTTTATTGATTTGCTGATTGCGCAGCCGCCGTCCCCGCCGCTGCACCTGTTGAAAATGCGATTTGAAGATTGTATCCGCCGGTATACGCGTCCAGATCCAAAACCTCCCCTGCTACGTACAGGTTTTGGATGCGTTTACTTCGCATCGTTTTGGGATCTATCTCCTTTGTTTGTATTCCGCCCTTTGTCACGATGGCTCCCTCCATGGGCCCTACATCTCGCACAGTAAGCTCCATACGTTTGAGCTGAGCCATCAGCATAGCACGCTTCTGCTTTGTGATGTCATGGCAAGGCAAGTGAGCCGGAATACCCGCCAGGGAAAGCATAACCTCCGCCATGCTCTTTGGTACAA
>UREB01000181.1 GCA_900546685.1 uncultured Eubacteriales bacterium
TTTCGAGACAACGCCTATGTGGCAGCGGCACTCAATGGGGTTAGAGCTTGTGTGGTTGGGCTAATGCTGGATGCTGTATTACGCATGCAGAGGCAATCGGTTAGCGGGGTCGTTCCATGGGTGGTGCTGGGAATCGCTTTTGTCTGCTCTTTTCAGTTCAATGTAAACGGCATTCTGTTGATTTTGTCTGCCGGACTCATTGGAGCGCTTTGGGGCGTAAAAATGCTGAAAGGAAAGGAGGCGCAGCATAATGGCTGAGCTATGGCTGCTGTTTATAACGTTTTTGAAAATTGGCGCGTTTACCTTTGGCGGCGGCTATGCGATGATTCCACTGATTACCAATGCTGTAATGCAGCATCAGTGGCTGGGCGTACAGGAGATCACAGATATAGTAGCGATTTCTCAGATGACGCCGGGCCCGCTTGCCATCAATGCAGCAACCTTTACGGGCATCAAGGTCAGCGGGCTGGTTGGCGGGCTGGTAGCGACGGCGGCGGTGTCGCTGCCGTGCATCTGCATTACGATGGTGGTCAGCAAATATTTTTTTCAGTTTCAGCATAATCAAAGAGTGCGCGGTACGCTGTATATGATTCGTCCTGTTGTGGTAGGAATGATCTTTGCTGCTACGATCACCATTGCGTTTACTGCATTTTTTTCCTTGCAAGGAACCACGGGGATCATGGAATTGAGACAGATTCAAAGAGTTTCTTATTTGTCTATAGGCATTGCGGTGCTGAGCTTTTGGTGGATACACTGCAAAAATAAATCGCCCATTGCCATGATTGGGATCAGCGCAGCACTAGGCATTGTGGGTATGCTCATTGGTTTAGAATGATGTACAAAAGGTCTTGTGTTCTGGCCTTGTAATGATATAATGGTTGTGAAAAAACTCTCAACTGAAAATGGAGGAGCTCTTTTGCCGGAAAAGTACGTTTCAGAGACAGTCGTTCGTAGGCTGCCAAAATATTATCGAAAGCTGCTGGAATTGGAAAAAAGAGGGGTAGAGCGCATTTCCTCTCAGGAACTGAGCCAGGAGATGGGGCTTAATGCCTCTCAGATACGAAGAGATTTTAATTGTTTTGGCGGCTTTGGCCAACAGGGATATGGCTACCAAGTTAAAAAGCTTAAAGATGAGCTAATCAAGATTCTCGGATTGGATCAGACTTATCGTTGCGCGATCGTGGGAAGTGGGAACATCGGTCGTGCGTTGTTGTTATATAAAGGGTTTGAGATGTTCCAGATGAACGCCATATTTGACGTAAATCCTGAAATCATTGGGACAAAGATGGATGGCGTCGAGGTGCGTAGCATGTTTAATTTTGATGAGTATGTCAAAAATAACGACATCAATGTAGGCATCATTTGCACCCCGGCCAGCGTAGCGCAAGAGACGTGTGATCATTTTGCGCAGCTCGGCATCAAGGCTGTCTGGAATTTTGCGCCCATCGAGCTTTCCGGCCCCTCTTGGATGAGCATTGAGAACGTACATTTATCCGATAGCTTGTATACTTTGTCGTACCGTGTAAAGCAGACAAAATAATACGTGCAAATATAGCCTATATGCGCTATAATTGGACCACCTAGAAGGCAAGAGCCAAGCGGGATCTAAAAGGAGTTTAGCATGAAAACATCCACATCACAGCATAAATCGAATAGAGCTTCCAAAGCCACTAGGGCGTTTGTGGCCGTTTTGGCGGTGTTGCTATGCTTGAGCTGCCTATGGCCTTTGTTGGGCGCCGCAGCAGACGGGCAGGCAGAGCAGATGCTCATTTTGATCGATGATGGAAAGGTAGCGCCTGGTGTAAAGATTGCGGGAGTAGAGGTAGGTGGCCAGACGCCTGAGGAGGCGCAGGTAGCAATAGCGCCGACAACGCAGGAGATGCTCAACGCAACAACGATGACCATTCAGTATCCTGATTATACCGACGTTGTGCCGGTGGCCAATTTTGGCGTACAGGCCGATATGGCTACGGCTCTGAAGAGCATGATGGGCGTTGGACGCGGCGGAAATATGCAACAACGCCTTGACCAGCGCGCCGCTGCTGCCCAAGGGCAGATCGATTTGCCGATGGGATATAGCTATGACGAGGCCGTGGTCCGTGAAAAGGCGAAACTATATCTTGACTCCATTTCACGAGAGCCGGTATCGGAAACAGCAAATTTTGATCCTTCCTTACCCGAACGCTTTACCTTTACCGAAGGGCATATGGGTTTTCAGCCCGAAGAGCAGCCCTTTATTGAAAACATTGTAGCGGCCATCCAAACAGGGGCGCTGTCTGGTGTGCAGGCGGTAGGTTCTTCGGTATCCGGCGATGTACCGGTGGAAAAGGATGTACGCGAGCACACAAAGTTGGTGGCCAAATATACAACAAAGGTAAAAAAGAACCCTGCACGCACGCATAATATTATATTGGCAACAGAACGAATCAACGGAAAGATCGTGCAGCCCGGGGAAACCTTCTCCTGCAACGATACGATTGGGCCGCGTACTGATCCGAATGTTTGGAAGAAAGCGCCTGCAATTCAGAACAGGGTATCCGTCATGGAGCTGGGCGGTGGCGTATGCCAGGTATCCAGTACGCTGTTCAATGCGGTGGCCCGCGCAGATGCTGAAATGGTGCAATGGGTACATCACAGCATTCCCTCCGATTATGTAACAATTGGCTGCGACGCTACGATCAGTACAGGCGGACCGGATTTCAAATTTAAAAACAATTCGGATTGGCCCATGTACCTAGTAGGCTATTATGATGAAGAAAAACAGGAATTGACCTTCGAGGTATGGGGTGATCCGTTGCCGGACGGTATGAGCATTGACATCGTAGGCGAACAGATTGGCACGGTACCGGCGCCGGCTGGCGTACAATATGTGAGCGATCCTAAGCTGGTCTCCAAAGCGAGAAATGGGAAAAAATCCCAAACGACCAAGATCTGGTATGATGCGAACGGAAAAGAGATTAAGCGTGAGATCATCAACAAAAATACATATCCGGCTGTGGCTGCACGTGTTTTAGCGGGTTCGCAGCCATCAAAGACGCAAAAGCCGACAACCCAGCCGACACAAAAGCCGACCCAGGCGCCCACGCAAGCGCCAACACAAACACCCACGCAGGCACCGACCCAGCCGCCTGCGCAGCAGCCGAGCGACGCTGAATAAAGAGGGGAAATAGGTGGATGACAAATAGCCGAGCACAGCTACATAGGCCCGTTAGGCCAAAACGACATGTGAATAAGCGTAGAATGATGATGGCAGCAGCCGTGGTCATTCTAGCGGCATGCATAGTCATCGGCCTTGGGTTTGCAATGGGGTGGATTGGAACCGACCGCTCGGAATTTGAAGTGATTTA
>UREB01000182.1 GCA_900546685.1 uncultured Eubacteriales bacterium
GGTCTGCCTTTGCCAAAGCCGAACGATACAGCGCGCTGTTCGTGCTGGCGGCGTGTGTTATTTGCCATTTTCTATACCGCCTAACCGGGGAAAATCCCCTTGTCGGGCTCTTTTGCCCCGTCAGCGAAAGCGTATGGGAGCACGGCAAGCTGCTGTTTTTCCCGTTTTTGCTGGCGGCATGCGCCGAGTGTTTGCTGCTGCATCCGCCTCTACTGCGGTTTTGGGCGGCCAAAAGCTGTGCGCTGCTGCTGGGCCCGGCGCTGATGATCGCCTTTTACTATACCTACACCGGGATGTTCGGCGTACACAGCCTATGGGTGGATATTGCCAGTTGCTTTGCATGGGTGCTCGTTATGTTCGCCGTTTCCCGCCGCCTGATGCAGTCCGGCGGCCCGGCGCCCGCCCGGGGCCTTTTGTGCTGTGTTGGGGCGGCGGCGCTGTGCGCGCTGTTTTTCGTGTTTACCTTTGCGCCGCCCGCTCTGCCGCTGTTCCATGCCGCCTAAGCAGGCGGCATATCCGGCCTATGCTTGGGGGATGGGCATATTTCCTGCCCCGGGGATGGCCGTTTTTACCTATGCCTGTTCTCCTTCCGCCTAAGCAGGCGGCGGCATGTCCGGCCTATGCTTGGGGGATGGGCATATTTCCTGCCCCGGGGATGGTCGTTTTGCTTTCCGCCTCATTTATTTCCGCCTAAGCAGGCGGCGGCATGTCCGGCCTATGCTTGGGGGATGGGCATATTTCCTGCCCCGGGGATGGTCGTTTTGCTTTCCGCCTCATTGATTTCCGCCTAAGCAGGCGGCGGCATGTCCGGCCTTTCTGCCGCGCATGGCATGCTTTGTGCCCGGCAAAGGGCGTTTTCATCAAAGCGTTTTTCCCCCGGCGGGCAAAGGGGCGCTTTGGCCGGGCCTGCCCCCTTGCTTTTCCGCACAAAAGGTGGGATAATTTGCCCAACACACCTTTTTGTTTCCAAAGGAGGCCCTTGTTATGAAACCAGTGCTCAACGACGTTTTACAAGACCTTTGCACCACCCCCGGCCCCTCGGGGTTTGAGCGCGACATTGCGCAAAAGGCCAAGGCGTATCTCTCTCCTGTTTCCGACAGCCTTACGGTGGACAATGTCGGCAACGTCATCGCCCGCATCGACGGTACGGACCCCGCGCTAAAGCCCGTGATGGTCTACGCCCATATGGACAGGGTCGGCATGATCGTATCCTTTGTTACGGAGGATGGTTTTTTGCGCCTGCAGGCCATCGGCGGCGTGCCGGATAAGGTGCTGCCCGGCAGCCGTGTGCTCGTGCGCACCGTCTCCGGCGCTTGGCAGTACGGCGTGGTGGGCACCAAGTGCAATCATCTGATGACGGAGGAGGAAAAGCAGCGCGTGCAGCCCATGCGTGAGCTGCTGGTCGATGTGGGCGCAGACAGCGCCGAGCAGGCAAAGGAGATGGGCTTTGCCATCGGCTGCCCCGTGGTGTATGAGCCGGTGTACCGGCGGCTTGGCGGCCGGCGCGTGGCCGCCACCGCGCTGGATAACTGCGGCTGCGTCGCCGCTTTGGTCGGCATTGCCCGCCAGCTGTACCAGGCCCGCCCGCAGCGCACCACCTACCTGGCCGCCACCGTGTGGGAGGAATACAACCAGCGCGCCGCCGCCATGGCCGTGCGCCGCATCAACCCCATTGCCGCCATCAGCATGGATATGCTGCTGGCCGGCGATACGCCAGATGTAAAGGGCGTGTTTGAGGCTTCTGTGGGCCAAGGCCCGGTGGCTTCGCACTACAACTACAGCGACGGCGCGGACAACGGCACCATCGCCCATCCCGGCCTGTATGCCCTGGCAGAGCGTACCGCGGCCGCGCATAGCACCGGCCTACAGCATTATGTCTGCTACGCTTCGCTGGGCGATAACGCCTATTCCCAGCTCACCGGCGACGGCCCCGCCTGCATCGAAATCGGCGCGCCGGTGCGCTATGCCCATTCCACCACCGAGGTGGCGGATCTGGACGATATCGAAAACCTTTCCCTGCTCGTATCTGAGATGGTGCAGGGGATGGATGCTTCCTTTGTGCAGGCCCGCTATACGCTGGATTAAATTCCGCCTGCTTGCCCGCGGCGCTTTCCGTCTATGGAAGGCGCCCTTTTTTTGGCTAATACTGCACCAGGGCGTTCAGCGCCGCCTGCTCGGCCGGGGCGCGCTGGGCATAGCGCAGCGCCGGGTTGGCTGCCGGCTCCCGGCCCCGAAAGCAGAGCGAGGCACGGCGGTCCCAAGCTCTTATCATCGCCTTCCAAGAGCGGATGGGCTGTCCGCCTGCCTGCCAGCCCCGCGCCTGGTAATAGGTGGTAAACAGCTCCGGGTCCACCTCGCTGCCAGATTTTGCTACAAACGCCTTTACCTCCGCCACAGAAGGCTCTGTTGCGTGCGCGCCCTTTGTCTCTTTTTGTTTTTCTTTTTCTTTTGTTTTTATTTTTAGAAGGGGGGCCGTGCTGCGCTGCGGTTGCGTCTCTGTTTGTGTCTTTGTTTGCGTACCGCCCTGCGGCCCAAATTCGTCCCGGTACAGGGCCGCAAGATCCTCCAGGTGATACCGGCCCGTTTGGCTGCCCCGCCCCGTTTCATAGCAAAGATAGCCCTTTTGCATCAGCTCTGCACGCGCCTGCGTCAGCTGGTTGCGCGAAAGCCCCGTCATCCCCTGCAAAAGCAGGCCGGAAACGGAAAACCACGCCGCCCAGCGGTAGCGGTTATTCAGCCCCAGCAGGTTAAAGTATAAACACTGCGCACGGCTGGAAAGCGCATCCTGCTCCTTTTTGATAAAAAATGCGTTTAGCTGCTCGATATAGTTCATGCCAAAGCCCCCTTTGTGTCTTTGTCTTGAGTATGCACCGCCGAAAGGTATCCAGGGGTATCCATTTTGCCGCGCCCGGTTTGTTTTTTTGGGGCTCTGCCTCTAGCCAAAGGCGGACTGGGATGCTATTATTTAGGTAATATATTGCGTAAATAGGAGGTCCGCATGATTTCATCGCTGTCCCGTGCCTATGAGCGCACGGAGGAAATGCAAAAGCGCGGCATTTTTGCCAACCTGTTTTTGCTGCAAAACCGGCTTCAGGCCCTCTTTGACCACGACCCCCGCAACCTTGGCGTCACGCTCAAGCAGTTTTTGCTGCTCGTGATGGTGCGCCAAGCCGCCTGCCGGCAGGAGGAAACCACGTATACGCACCTGGGCGTGCTTTTGGGCTGTTCGCGGCAAAATGTCAAAACCCTGGCCTGCCAGCTGGCCCGCAAACAGCTGGCGGTGCTGCGTCCGCAAGATCGGAA
>UREB01000183.1 GCA_900546685.1 uncultured Eubacteriales bacterium
TGTGACTGGAGTTCAGACGTGTGCTCTTCCGATCTCTGAGGAGGTGGAAACAGAATGAGCGGCATGAGTTTTGCGCAGCTTTCGCAGCTGCTCTTGCAGGGCACGCTGGATACGCTGTATATGACGCTGGTATCCACGGCCATTGCGTATCTGATCGGTATTCCGCTGGGGGTGATCCTGGTGATCACGCGCAGGGAGGGCATCTGCCCGGCGCCCAAGACCAACGCGGTGCTGGGAACGATTGTCAACATCATGCGATCGGTGCCGTTTTTGATTTTGATCATCGTACTCATTCCATTTACCCGCCTGGTAGCGGGGACGAGCATCGGCGCCACGGCCACGATTGTGCCGCTTATTGTGGGGGCCGCGCCGTTTATTGCGCGCATGGTGGAATCCTCGCTTTTGGAGGTGGACGCCGGCGTGGTGGAGGCGGCCCAGGCCATGGGTGCCAGCCCGTGGCAGATTGTGACCAAGGTGCTTCTCAAAGAATCCGTGCCCAGTTTGGTGACGGGGGCGGCGATTGCGCTGACCACGATCTTGGGCTATTCGGCCATGGCAGGCGCTGTGGGCGGTGGCGGTTTGGGCGACTTGGCCATCAAATATGGCTACCACAGGTATCAGACCGATGTGCTGTTATTGACGCTGGTAATCTTGGTGCTTCTGGTGCAGGTGATCCAGGCGCTGGGCAACGCCGTAGCGAAGAGGATAGATCACAGAAAATAGTGATTTATGCAATATTTTAACGAAAGGGAGAGGGTAAAAATGAAAAAAATTGCAATGTTTTTGGCGATGGCAACCTTGCTGGTATTCCCGCTGGCGGGCTGTGGCGGTAAAAAAACGCTGAAGGTAGGCGCTACGCCTGCGCCGCATGCGGAGATTTTGCAATCCATCCAGGAGGAGATGGCAAACCGCGGCGTGGAAATGGAGATTGTGGAGTTTACCGACTATCCGCTGATCAACCAAGCGCTGGCCAATGGGGACATTGACGCCAATTATTTTCAGCATGAGCCGTACTTGGTAGACTTTAATGAAAAGAACGGCACGGACTTAAAGACGGCCGCCTATATCCACTATGAGCCGCTGGCGCTGTTTCCGGGCAAGACAAAGGCCATTGCGGACTTGAAGGAAGGGGCGCAGATTGGCGTGCCCAACGACGCGACCAACGAAGCGCGCGCTTTGCTGCTGTTGCAGGACCAGGGGCTGATCAAGCTCAAGGAGGGCGCAGACCTGAACGCAACCAAGCTGGACATTGTGGAAAACCCGAAGAATTTGGAGATCATGGAGATCGATGCGGCGCAGCTGGCGCGTTCTTTGCAGGATCTGGACATGGCGGTGATCAATGGCAACTATGCCTTGCAGGCAGGCCTGAACGCCAAAACAGATGGCTTGGCGATGGAAACGGAGGATTCCTTGGCAGGCAAAACGTATGCCAACATCGTAGCCGTGCGCAACGGGGATGAGAACCGGGAAGAGATCAAGACCCTGATTGAGGTGCTGACCAGCGACCAGGTAAAGGCCTTTATGGAGGAAAAATACCAAGGCTCTGTGGTGCCGGTATTCTAAAAAGAAGAGAAAAGGAGCGGATTTCCCGCTCTTTTTTCTTTTTTAAGCAGTTTTACAGACAAAGCGCATAGGATGACAGAGGAGGGCGAGATGAAACAGACATGGAAAAAAATAACGATGGGTCTGGCGGCGGCATGCGCGCTGGCGGCGGCCACAGTGCATTTTGCCGTGGGGCATGCGGCGGAAGCGCAAAAAGAAGGCGTTTTGGTGCCTATATTGATGTACCACAGCATTTTGAAGGACCCACAGCGCGCTGGTATGCATGTGCTATCGCCCGATACGCTGGAGCAGGATCTACGGTATTTGAAGGATCATGGGTATACAACGGTTTCCATACAGCAGCTCATCGACGCTGTATACCAGGATGCACCGCTGCCAGAAAAGCCAGTGGTATTGACGTTTGACGACGGGTATTTGAACAACCTGACCTATGTGCTACCGCTGCTGGAAAAATATGATATGAAGGCCACGATTTCCATTGTGGGCGCGTATACTGAGCAGGCAGAGCGGGAAGATGACGAAAATCCGAACTATGCTTATCTGAAAAAACAGCGCATTGCGGAAATGGCGCAATCCGGCCGATTCGAGATCGGCGTGCACAGCTATGATATGCACGGGCAGCAGACGAGGAAGGGGTCGGCGAAGAACAAGGGAGAATCTACCGGGCAATACCAGGCGGTGTTTCGGGCGGATACCGAGCAGTGCGTGGCGCTGCTGGCGGAATGCGGGGTGGACGCCAATGTGTATGCCTATCCGTACGGCGCCATATCAGCAGAATCCGAGCCGGTGCTCAAAGAACTGGGGTTTTGTGCGTCGCTATCCTGCCGCGAGAAGCCGAACTACATCACAAAGGATCCGGACTGTCTGTGGCAGCTGGGGCGGTACAACCGACCGAGCGGGGTTAGCACAGAAACCTTTATGCAAAGGGCGCTGGGAGAGGATACAAAATAAAAAAGGGGCCAAAGCCCCTTTTTTATTTTATGCTCATTTGCTGCCCATGCACAAAAACGCCATCACAGCACCTGCAACATCGCAAAGGATGGTCAAGATGCTGCCAAAGCCAAAATTGAGAAGCGCGCCGTATTCACCGGCCAGGATGGACTTGGAGATCAAGACCAGGATGAGACCAAGGATGAACAGGATCATATGGATCAGGTAGTTTTTCTTTTCTTTGGTGACGATGGAGAACACCAGGCCACCCACCGGCACCAAAAACAGCACGATGGCGCCAAAGCTGGCTTCAAAAAGCACGGTAAACGCGCTGACACCGAAACCAAACGCGCTATAGGCCGGCAAAAGCAGGCAAACGATGGTAACCGCATACAGGGCGATACAGATCATGTTCCATTTTTCCTTGATGACATTCATATGGAAACCCTCCTTAAAAAGTATGACAAAATTATGGCACTCTTGCCGTATTTACGTAAGAATACCATTTTATCCAAAGATATGCAAGGGGAAACGGGTAAAGAAAAAACGCCTGTACAGGCGTTTTTTAAGGGCATACGAGCTGATCCAGCGAGGCAAAGGAATAGCCCTGGCTTTTCCAGGTCTGGATGAGCTCGTTTAAGATGGCGGCGTTGGTGCTGCTGGTATTATGCAGCAGGATGACAGCGCCGCAATGCGTGCGCGGCAAAAGCTTATCAAAGGCCTGCTCACGGGTTGGCTGATCATCTTGCAGCCAATCCACATAGGCCAGCGACCAAAACATGGTCTTATACCCCAGCGCCTTGGCATT
>UREB01000184.1 GCA_900546685.1 uncultured Eubacteriales bacterium
CAACGAAACGATGGCGGAAAACGTGAAAACGGTGAAGGATTACAGCTATGCCGCCGAGCCGGCCGTGCATTTTTGCCAGCCTGTCAGCTTTGACGGTACCTACCTGAGCGCTGATTTTTCTTTTGTGCAATGCAGCCGTGTGAACGGAAAGGGACGGCGTTGCATAAGGTAAAGTGGAAGACTCTTTACAGGAGGAAAACAGCATGGAAGCATTGTCGGAATATGTTGTGGTCATCGTCATGGCAATCTGCCTGGCGGTGGGCTATATCATCAAGCACTTTCTACCGCTGGATAACAAATGGATTCCGCTCATCATGGGCGCGCTGGGCATTGTGCTCAATATCTGGGTCAGCGGCTGGGTCTTTACGCCGCAGATTCTGTTGGGCGGGCTTGCCAGCGGGCTGGCGGCCACCGGCGCTTTTGAGCTGATAAAAAATATGGCGGGCAGGCAAAAATAAATCGACGCTTGAAGGCCGGGGAACCGGCCTTTTTTTATGGAAAACATTGACGCCACGCCGCGTGCGTATTACACTGAACACGACAAACATCTATGGTGGAGGGAAACCTCTGAAAAGGGAAGCAGGTGAAAAGCCTGCACAACAGCCATTACTGTAAATGCTTACAAGAAAGCAACGGCCATTGGGCAAGAGAGCTTGCCCGAGAAGGCGCTTTTAAGGGCAAAGCATGAGTCAGGAGACCTGCCATAGCGTGTAAGCCGGGTCCTGGGCAAGGGGGACGGGGTGCTTTTTGTGTCGTCAAAAGGGTGGTCTGCTCTTTTTCGTATGCCAAAATGCGTCGTTTGCTCCATATAGCCGGGGCCAAACGGCGCTTTTCTTATGGGGAAAGCGGGAAAAGGAGGAGACACATGAAACGCAAACGAAACAGGTGCGCATCCTGGTGTTTGGCGCTGTGCATGCTGTTGACAACGCTGCAAACGCCGCTCTTGGCGTTGGCGCAGGGCGAAAATGAGGCACAGCCGACGGCAACGCAGACGCAGCCGGCTGAAACGCCGCGGGCAAGCGTTGATGTAAAGCCAACACAAACACCGGAGAAGAGCCAAGCGCCGGCCGATACGCCTAAGGCCCTGGCGCCGCGGCAGGCACAGGCAGCGCTGCAAACGGACGAGACAGGCACGGTGCTCATCCAAAGCGCGGACGATTTTGCCGCCGTGCTGGCCGATCCTGCCACATATGCAGATCAGAATCTGCGGCTTACCACGTCGG
Organism: uncultured Eubacteriales bacterium; assembly: GCA_900546685.1. Lineage (GTDB taxonomy): Bacteria > Bacillota > Clostridia > Christensenellales > QAND01 > UMGS1975. The sequence goes on from UREB01000184.1 coordinate 1,224, forward strand.
TGGATATGGCGGGGCGAACGGCTCAGCCCTTGGGGGATCAGAGCGCTCCGTATACCGGCACGTTTGACGGCGCTGGCCATACCGTATCCAACCTGACCATCCAGAGCGACAGCGGGTATACAGGCTTGTTTGGGCAGCTAAACGGCAAGGTGCAGCATCTGACGCTGGATGGATGCACGATCACGGACACCAACGAGACGTATGCCAAGGGCATCGGCGGCTTGGTAGGCTACAACAAGGGCGAGATCCAGCATTGTACGGTGAAAAACAGCACCGTAACGGCCCGCTATCAATCCGTAGGCGGCGTTGTAGGAACCAACGAAGGCAGCATTGCGGATTGCGCGGCGGCGCACAATGCCGTAACGCTGAAAACCAGCGCCGCTACGATGGGCTATACTGGCGGCTTTGTAGGCAGCAACAATCGCAACGGAAGCATTGCGCAATGCTATGTGGAGGGCGGCACGACAGCTTACGAAGGGGCCAAGGGCAAAGGAGCGGCCATTGGGGGCTTTGTGGGCGCAAGCGCCGCGTCCTCCAGCAAAATACAGGCTTGTTACAGCACGGCGGACGTTGTGTCTGCCGGCGAAAAAGCGGGCGGCTTTGTAGGGCGCGCCTATAGCGGAACGCTGGAGAATTGCTTTGCTACGGGCGCGGTGACGGCCGACAAATACGTCGGCGGCTTTGCCGGCGAGCTGTCCTGTACCATCAGCGCATGCTATGCCACCGGGGATGTAACGTCAACAGGCGCGAACAACTACTTTGGCCGCTTTTATGGGGATGGCTTCCCAAGCGCGAGCAACTGCTATTATTTGACGACCTCCTCTGTGACGGGCAACGGCACGGAAAAGACGCAAAGCAGCAAGTTTACCGGCCAATCGCCGGAGGAGCTCCGGCAGGCGGCGCCCCTGTTGGGCAGCGCGTGGACGGCAGACGAAACCCGCAACAACGGCTACCCGTACTTAAAAAACGTAAAAGCGCCGGCAAACGGCGGCGGGCCTTCCGGCCCAGCGCAGCTGGCGACGCCATCCGGCCTGGCCTGGGACAAGGCGTCAGTATCCTGGACGGCGGTGCCGCAGGCGGCCGGCTATACCGTGCGCCTGTACCGGCAGATGACGGGCGGCGGTGCTCTGGTAGGGACATATGAAAACGTAACGGAGCCCCGCTATGATTTTACGCAGATCATCGTGCAGAGCGGCGATTACTATGTGACGGTGCAGGCCATGGGCGACGGCGCGGAAACTGCGGATAGCAAGGTATCCGCGCAAAGCCCCGTTTACACCTTTGTAAACCGCGATGAGGAGGGCTATATCCTCATCCAAACGCCGGAGGAGCTGCTGGCCCTGGCGGAAAAGGACACGGACCTGAGCCAAAATTATAGGCTGGCAGGCGATATCGACATGACGGGCGTGGCGGGCAAGGCCATCGGCAAATACACCACCGGCAGCGACGCTATGCCCTTTACCGGCATTTTCGACGGCAATGGATACAGCATCAAGCACCTTTCGTTATCAGGGGAGGCGCTGTTCTCCTATGTGGGGGAAACGGGCGTGGTGCGCAACTTGACGCTGGAGGACGCCTCCATTGAATATACAAAGAGCGATAGCCAAACGCCCGCGGCGCTGGTATCGCGCAACAAGGGCGTTATAGATCATTGCTTTGTACAAAACAGCGCGGTGGTCTCGCAATATAACGCCTGCACCGGTGGGCTGGCGGGGCTGAATGAAGGCTGGATCAGCCACTGTGGCGTGGAAGGCGGCAGCGTGGCTTGCAAAAGCGCATACAGCACCAAGATCGGCGGGTTTGTCGGCCGCAACCTGGGGCGCATCGACCAGTGCTTTGCCACAGCTTCTGTTTCCGGCGCCAAATGGGTCGGCGGGTTTGCCGGCGGCCAGGAGGGCGGCACCATCTCAAACTGCTATGCCCTGGGCACCGTGACGGCTACCGGCGATGCAGCCGGCGGATTTACAGGCTTTTTCATCACCTATGACAGCAGCAACCCCAGCGTGCTACAAACTGTATATGCCGCCGCGTCCCCTCGGCTCTGCGCCGCTAGTCATCGTGGAGGGAAGCT
>UREB01000185.1 GCA_900546685.1 uncultured Eubacteriales bacterium
GCCGGATGTCCGTTCGGTCGTATTTACGCTCTATGGCTCTTTTGCACAGACATACAAAGGCCATGGTACGGATAAGGCGCTGGTGGCCGGCATCTTGGGCATGGAACCGGATGACGAACGCTTGCCGGATTCCTTTGCCATCGCCCAGCAGGCGGGACTAGAGATCCGCTGGATATTGTCGGAGGAAACTAAGCCACACCCCAACACCGTGCGCATTGAAACGAGCAACCGAGGCGGAAAGAGCTCCTCCGTCGTGGGGGAGTCCATCGGCGGGGGGAATCTTGTAATCACAAACATCAACGGTGTAGAGGTAGAGATTACCGGAGAATACCCGACGATGATCGTGGACCATACCGACGAACCCGGCGTGGTGGGCAGCGTTACCCGTGTTTTGGGGGAATGCAGCATCAATATCGCGTTTATGCGGGTGTTCCGTAAAGAACGCGGCGGCAAGGCCTATATGGTCATCGAAACCGATGATCGGGTGAATACGGCAGTGCTGAGCAATGTCAAAGATGCGCACAAGGCCATCGAACAGGTGACCATGGTATAAGGAGAGAACAAGGATGATAGAACTGCTGCGGGGCAGCGAGGTGCTTCGGATCTGTAAGGAAAAGAAACAGACCATTGGCGCCATGATGCTGGAAAGAGAGACGGAGTTACAGGGCAAGAGCAAGCAGGTGCTGTTGGCGGATATGCAGCAACAGCTGACCACCATGCGCCTGGCGATCAAGCGTGGGCTGGATCAGCCGCAGCGTTCTTTGGGCGGCTTGGTAGGAGGGGAGGCAGCAAGGCTATATTCTGCAGCGCAGACGCCTTCCTTTTCCGGGAAAAATATGCTGCTGGGTGCAGCGATGGCAATGGCTACGGTAGAAGTCAATGCCTGTATGGGGCGCATCGTAGCTGCGCCGACGGCAGGTGCCAGCGGCATTCTGCCGGGCGTGCTGCTTGCGGCCCAGCAAACCCATGGCTATGAGGATGACGAGCTGATTATGGCATTGTTTTGCGCCTCGGCCATAGGTGCGCTCATCGCGACAAACGCCTCTATTTCGGGGGCGCAGGGTGGCTGCCAGGCAGAGACGGGCGCGGCCGCTGCGATGGCTGCTGCTGCGCTGGTGGAATTGGCAAAGGGAACGCCGGCGCAGTGCCTGACAGCTGCGGCCATTGCGTTGCAAAATGTCATGGGGCTGGTGTGCGATCCCGTAGCTGGGCTGGTTGAAGTACCGTGCGTAAAACGCAATGCCATCGGCGCTGCCAATGCGCAGCTTAGCGCGGACTTGGCGCTTTGCGGGGCGGATGAAGTGATCCCCTTTGACGAGACGGTGCAGGCAGCTAAGCATGTAGGGGAGTCGCTGCCGTTTTCCCTTAAAGAAAGCGCCCAGGGAGGGCTGGCGGTAACGCCTACGGGAAGGTGTATTCGGCAGCGAATTTTTGGCGCGCAACAAGAAGAATGAGATAAAAGGAGGCTGGGCCTTCTTTTTTTGTTGCAATACTGTGTAATACACAGTATAATGTGATAAACAATATGGGGTGATGAGATGGGCAAAGAGGAAACCCTGGCTGGCCTTTTGATGGAACTGAGGCGGGGTACAATCGTGCTGTGCGTGTTAAGCCAGCTCAAACAGCCGCGATACGGCTATGATCTTGTCAAGATCTTAGGCAGGCACCATATGCCGGTAGAGGCCAATACGCTGTATCCGCTTTTGCGCAGGCTGGAAGGGCAGGGCCTTTTGCAGAGCAGCTGGGAAACCGGAGGCGCAAAGCCGAGAAAGTATTATCGCCGGACGCCGATGGGCGATGAGGTGCTCTCCGCCTTAACGCGCCATTGGAAACGGACGGCGGAAAGCGTCGATGATCTATTGGAGGATGATGATGATGCACCAGGACATGATTGAACGCTATATTTATGCCGTTACCAAAACTTTGCCGGCCCGCATGCGGGAGGATGTGGAAAAGGAACTGCATAGCCTCATTTCAGATATGTTGGAGGAGCGCTGCCAGGATATGCCGCCCACTGAGCATGATGTGCTCGTTGTGCTGACGGAGCTGGGCCGTCCGGCAGAATTGGCGGCCAAATACCGCCCGGAACGCGCTTCTTATCTCATTGGGCCAGGCTATTATGCGGCGTATAAATTTTTACTTGGCCTTGTACTAGCGGCAGTGGCCTTTGGGCTGGCGGTAGCATCTGTGATCACTGCCTGCGCTGCCGCCCAGCCCTGGTATCTTGCATTGGGACAGTACTTGGCGCAGACTTTTCAAGCGTTGCTTTGCAGCTTTGGAGGAATCACCCTGGCTTTTGCCGTTTTGGAGCGCAAGGGCGTACGCATGAACCTAGGAGAACAAGATATTGCGCACCTGCCGCCGGTGCCTAAAAAGCAGGAGCGTATTCCCAAAGCGGAGCCTATCGTCGGCATTGTATTCTGCATCCTTTTTGCGTTTGTCTTTTTGGCAGTGCCGCAGGTAATTGGTGTATACTTTGAACAAGGACAATGGATGCCGATCTTCAATGTCCCAAAAATACAGGCGGCTTGGCCTCTTATTGTCGCGTTCACGGTGCTGGGCGTGCTGCGGGAAAGCGTAAAGCTGTACGAAGGCCGATATACCAAACGTCTGGCTGCCGTTTCCGCGGCCACAAACCTACTTTCCGCGGGATTGTCCTGTGCCTTTTTGCTGGGCAGTTCTATTCTGAACCCGCAGTTTCTCTTGTATATACAAGGCTTGTTCAGCGGGGATGCAGCGTTTCTCAGTACGGTCTTTGGGCAGATCAATTTGATTTTTTTGGCTGTGATCCTCTTTGCGCTTTGTCTGGATACGGTGGTAACCGCGTATAAGGCATTCAAGTATGACAGCCGGGAGCAAAGAAAATGATTCGAGAGGCAAGAACGGGCGATGTAGATCGTCTGATGGAAATTTGGCTGGCAAGCAATCTGGAGGCGCATGCTTTCATTGATGCACAGTATTGGCGCCGGCATGCCGACACCACCAAGCGTGCGCTGGGGCAAATGGGCGCTGCTGTTACGGTGCTGGTGTATGAAAATGCGCTGGGCATACGCGGCTTTCTAGGTCTTAGCGCTGGGTATATAGAAGGCATTTTCGTAGACAAAGCAGACAGAGGGCATGGCATCGGTAAGCAGCTGTTGGCGACGGCCAAGGGTCTGCGCCAAGCACTGACGCTGCATGTGTACCAAAAAAACGCTGATGCCAAGCGCTTTTATCTAAG
>UREB01000186.1 GCA_900546685.1 uncultured Eubacteriales bacterium
AAGGCTTGTTCTGTGAAAACGATTTTACTCATTTTCCAGCGCCTCTAGTTCTGCCATGGTTTTGGTGACGGTTTTTCCGTTTGCCAGCTGTTCCATGCTGCGTTGTATGGCCTGCACATTGTGCTCTTCAAAAAACGGATCATAGGAAACCTCAAACGGGATGCGTTTTTCACGCGTCATTTTTTTGACAAAGATTGTGCATGCCGTGGTCATATCAAGACCAAGCTCATTGCACGTTTTGGCAAAACTGTTTTTGAGAGCATCGTCAAGCCGTAATGTGATGGTTGCCATTGTTCTCATCTCCTTTACTATATTATAGATAATTATAGACAAAATGTCAACTAATATACAGCAAATAGAATGATAATAGAATTACTTAAAGCAAAAATAAAAGATAAAAGGAAAAGAAATTGTAATAAAGAGGGGTGGTGTTGTGGCAAAGCATTTGACGGACAGGGAGAAAAAGAAGATCATCGCGGATTATGCAGAAATGGGGAGCTGCAACGCTGTAGCGAAAAAGCATAAGCGGTCGTGGACGACGGTAAAGCAGGTGGTGGAAAGCGACCCGGATACCATGAAAAAGTGCGAACAAAAAAAGGCAGAGAACATGCGGGACGTGCTGGCGTGGATGGACGCGCGGAAGGACACGGCGTGCGATGTGCTGGATAAGCTGCTAAAGGCGATGAGCAATGACGAGATCATAGGGAAATCCACCATCAGCCAGATTGCCACGGCGTTTGGGGTGGTCATTGACAAATTCATGCTTTCACAAGGAGACAGCGAAGCACTGATAAAGGCAAAAGAGCTTCTTGGAGGTGTGCAGAGTGCCATTGACTGAAAAACAGTCGGAATACCTCATGCACTGCAATAGACGATGGAATTTTAAAACAGGGGCGACCGGAAGCGGGAAAAGCTATTTGGATATAGCGGTAACCATTCCAAAACGGATTCTTGCAAGCAGGGGAGAGGGCCTTTTAGTATTGTTCGGAAATACGCGCGGAACGCTGGAACGCAATATCATAGAACCTATGCGCGATTTGTGGCCGAATCTCATAGGACAAATACGAAGTGATAATACAATTCCAATGTTTGGGAAAAAAGTATATGTGCTTGGAGCAGACAATAAAAAGCATGTGGCGAGGATACAAGGGACAAGCATTGAGTACGCTTATGGTGACGAGGTCACAACCTGGAGTGAAGATGTGTTCTCCATGCTGAAAAGCCGTTTGCGTTGTGAACATTCGCATTTTGACGGTACCTGTAACCCAGACAATCCGAACCATTGGGTAAAAAAGTTTTTAGACAGTGATGCAGATATTTATCATCAAAATTATGTAATTGAAGATGGCGCACTGCCTGAACATGTCATAGAAGAGCTTAAAAAAGAATACTCTGGCACAGTATTTTATGATAGGTTTATTCTTGGACGCTGGGTAGCGGCCGAGGGCGTTATATACAGAAATTTTGCAGACGATCCAGAACGCTATATTATAGATGATCCGCCGGAAATCAAATTCGCAACAATAGGTGTGGACTTTGGCGGCAATGAATCCGCGACGGCATTTAACTGTACCGGATATACAAACGGTTTTCGAGAGGTTGTTACATTGGAAGAATATTATAAGAAAGGCATTACAAGCCCTTCCGAACTGGAAGCGGCTTTTCTTGATTTTGTAAGAATTTGCAAAAGTAAGTATATTGTGACAACCGCTTATTGTGATAGTGCAGAGCAAACATTGATTCAAGGGTTAAAAACAGCAGCACTTCGGGAAGGTGTTGGGATCATTGTCAGAAACGCTAAAAAGGGACCTATCAATGAGCGTATACGCGCATATTGCATTTTAATGGGATCGGACAGATACAAGATAATGCGTAGGTGTAAACACACGATAGAGGCGTTGCAAACGGCAGTGTGGGACGGGAAAAACATGACAAAGGATATACGCTTGGATGATGGAACGTATAACATAGACAGTTTGGATGCGCTGGAGTACAGCACGGAGAGGCATATGAACACAATCATTAAGCTGGGGGTAAGAGATGGACGTACTAGCATGGATTGAGAAGCGTGGATACAGCACAGTATCCGCAGATTTTTATGAGCAGATTAGAACGTGGATGGAATGGTATAAAGGGAAAGTTGATTCTTTTCATAAATACAATATCTATAATGGAGCCTCCTTTGTAGGATGTGAACGGTATTCTTTGGGCATGCCAAAACTTGTATGCGAGGATTGGGCGAACCTTCTCATGAATGAGCGCGTCATAATCGAAGCAGATGGGTACAACACATTGCACGATACCTTGTACCGCAATAATTTTGCCGTACGTGCAAACCAGCTTGTGGAAATTTCCTTTGCAGGAGGTACCGGCGCATTTGTAGAATACCTTGACGCAAAAGGAAGCCCAATGATTGATTATGTGCGGGCAGAAATGATTTTCCCCTTATCATGGGACAATGGAGAGATTACAGAGTGCGCGTTTGCAAGTTTGCGGAAGGTTGGGAAAACAGAAGCGTTCTACATACAGCAACACGTGATGGAAAACGGAAAGTATGTGATATACAACGATTATGTGGACACAAAAACAGGGCTTTCGCTGCCGCTGCCGGATGGAGTAGAGGCAATGGTAAAGACAGGCAGCGAAATCCCGCTTTATCAGATCATAAAGCCAAACATCGTGAACAATGTTGATTTTGACTGCCCAATGGGAATTTCTGTGTTTGCCAACGCAATAGACGCAATCAAAGAAACAGATTTAGTCTTTGACAGCTATTGCAACGAGTTTATCCTGGGACGAAAGCGTATCATACTTCCGTTGAATATGGTGGAGGTGGAAATGGAAGGGGAAGCGGTTGGTAAGGCTGTTTTTGATCCAAAGGATGTGCTTTTTTATGGGATAGATCTTGGCGGCGAAACCAAAACGCCGGTTGAAATAGACCTCAATATTCGTGCGGACGAACACGAAAAAGGGCTGCAACGCGGCCTTGACTGCGTTTCCAGCAAGTGCGGGCTTGGTACAACACGATATAAGTTTGAGAACGGAACAGCGAAAACAGCAACCGAGGTAGTGAGTGAAAAGTCGGATCTATGGCAGAACCTATGCAAGCACACAACAATTCTTAAAAAGGCACTTGAAGATATGGTATGGGCGCTTGCATTTTTAGAAGGCGTCCATATTACGGAGGTCAAGGTCGATATGGAT
>UREB01000187.1 GCA_900546685.1 uncultured Eubacteriales bacterium
ATGCAGCCGCGCGGCTCATATACATCCAACCCAGCGCCAATGGCCGCCGCCATCGGCTCCTCCATCAATACTGCTTCCCTGGCCCCTGCGCTGCGTGCTGCCTCCTCCACGGCTCTTTTTTCCACCTCTGTAATACCGCAGGGAACGCAAAGCACAACGCGGGGATTAAACAAAGACCGCCCTCTTGGGATCGCCTTGCGAATAAAATATTTCAACATGATTTCCGTAATGTCAAAGTCCGCAATCACGCCATCTCTTAACGGACGAATGGCAACGATATTGCCCGGCGTGCGTCCAATCATTTCTTTGGCTTCCTGGCCCACGGCCAAAACCTCTCTCTTTAGGCCGTTCCGGACCGCTACCACGGATGGCTCTCGGATCACGATTCCTTTTCCCCTCATGTATACCAACGTATTGGCCGTGCCAAGATCTATGCCAAGGTCTCTTCCCATCAAATGAAATGCCATCGTATTTCCTCCTATGCCTGTTACGAATGAATCCTCGTTTGCAAAAAGTATTCCCAATATCTGGCTGGCCTATACAAAACAAAAAGAACCCTTTCATAGGGTTCTTTTTCCAAACTTATTCTATGGGGTATACTGCTTTATTCAAAAGCATCCTAACGCCGTGAATGGGAAGGCCCACAACATTGAAATAGCATCCATCGATTCTCTCGATCATCGCAGCGCCCCTTCCCTGAATCCCATAGGCGCCAGCCTTATCCATCGGCTCGTTCGTTGCAATATAGCTATGGATCTGCGCCGGGCTCATGGGGGCCATCCAAACACGAGTACAACGAAAATCCAGATGTTCTGTCCCTTGCGGCGTTATCAAACATAGGCCCGTATACACCTCATGCGCATGTCCCTGTAAAAGCATAAGCATCCTAAACGCATCCGCCTTATCCTTAGGCTTGCCCAAAATCCTGTCTCCATATACCACAATGGTATCCGCTCCCAAGACATAGCGCCCTGGATGCTTGTTCGCTACGGCACCAGCCTTTCTTTGCGCTACCTTTTCGGCATGTTCCATTGGGCCCAAGGCGCCTATTATAGTCTCATCTACCTCTGCCGGCTCACAACAATACGGAATACCCAGCAGCTCTATGTATTCTCTTCTCCTTGGGGATGCGGAGGCCAGCAACAAGACCGGCCTTTCATCTACCAATACAGGATTATTTTTCATGCATCACAATCGCCTTTGTAGGACATTTCTCCTGGCAGATGCCGCAGCCCTTGCACAACAACGGGTTGATTACCGCCACCCCAGAGCTACAGTCGATCGCTCCTTCCGGGCAATTCTTTTCGCATAGGCGGCAGGATATACATCCCTTCATACATACATCCCGTACTGCTTTGCCCTTTTCCATGTTTCGGCACAAAGCAATTGCAATGGTGTGGTTTGAAACCGGCTGCAAGGCAATCAAATTGCGTGGACATGCCTTGGCACATGCGCCACATCCAATGCACTTATCCGCATCGATCTGCGCTAAGCCAAACTCATTGATGGAAAGCGCCCCAAATTTACATTGCGCAACACAGTCGCCAAATCCTAGGCAGCCAAACCGGCAGCCTTTTGGGCCGTTGGATAAGCTGCTGGCCGCTTTACAGGTCTGTAGCCCTGTATACTCCGCACGAGGCGGGCATTGCGAGCGATCTCCTTGGCAGTGCATAACAGCTACCATCTTTTCTGACGTACCGGCCTCGATACCCAAAATCGCAGCCATTTTCGTCACGTTTTCCTCTGAGGATACCACGCAGGTGCGGGGAGGTACCTTTCCCTGCGCCACTGCTTCCGCCAATGCATCGCAGCTCGGAAATCCGCATCCGCCACAGTTTGCGCCGGGCAACAGCTCCCTGATTTTAAGGGCCGTTTCATCCTTTTCCACAGCAAACTTCTTGCTTGCATATCCCAATAGCAGACCAAATACCAATCCCAAAACCGCGACAGCCGCGACTGGGGCAAATATCGACATGTTCGATCCCCTCCTTTACGCCATCAGGCCGTTGGTCAGGCCTGCGAATCCAAAGAAAGCGATGCTCATCAAACCTGCAGAAACCAAGCTGATGGGAAATCCCTTCATACATTCTGGTATGTTGCTATTTTCCAGACGCTCACGGATGCCTGCAAACAAAGTGATGGCAAACAGAAACGACAACCCTACGCTGGTTCCGTTGATCAGGGTGTTGATCAGGTTATAACCCTCTTGAATATTCAAAATGGCTGAGCCCAATACCGCGCAGTTTGTTGTAATCAGCGGCAGATAAATGCCAAGCGCATTGTACAATGCCGGCGACATTTTTTGTATTACCATTTCCACAAACTGCACCAGTGAAGCAATTACCAGGATGAAAACTACGGTTTGCATATATTCGATATGTAGCGGCACCAGCAAGCAGTATTGAATGATGTAAGTAATTACGCTGGATAACGCCATGACAAAAGTAACTGCAAGCCCCATGGAAACCGCTGTATCCAGCTTTTTGGAAACACCCAAGAACGGACAGCACCCTAAAAACTGTGCCATGACGATATTATTGACAAAAATCGCGTTGATGATGATTACCAACGAACTGATGATTCCGTTCATGCCACACGCTCCTTCTTCTTCCGGTTATGTGCATCAATGGCGTTTACTGTAGCAAGCACCAAGCCAAACACGATGAAACCGCCAGGGGCCTGGCTCATCATCAGCATAGGCTGGAAGCTATCGCCAAACAGGGCAAACCCAAAGATGGTTCCATTGCCCAAAATCTCACGGATCGAGGATATGATGAACAGCGCGCCTGTAAATCCAAGCCCCATGCCTAACCCATCTATCACAGAAGGCAACGGTTTATTCTTGCTTGCAAAGGATTCCGCCCGGGCTAAAATGATACAGTTTACAACGATCAACGGAATGAAAATGCCAAGCGAATCGTTGAGCGCAGGCACAAATCCTTGAATCAACAGCTGGATGATTGTTACAAAGGTGGCAATGATAACGATAAAGGCCGGAATGCGCACCTTATCCGGAATAAAATTTCTCAAAAGGGAGATCACTAGGTTGCTGCCCATCAATACAAACGTGACAGCCAAGCCCATGCCGATGGCGTTCGTTGCGCTCGTACTTACTGCAATGGTAGGGCATGTTCCCAGCACTAAGCGGAAAATCGGGTTTTCTCCGAATAATCCATTTTTGAAAACGT
>UREB01000188.1 GCA_900546685.1 uncultured Eubacteriales bacterium
TTATTGCTGGGCGGTGGCGCCATGCTGCTCCAAAGCCTTTTGATGAAGTCCGTAGAGGATGTAGACGACGGTTCTTGGGAGGATTGGGAACCGGAATATGAAGAAGAGGAAGAACCCATTGTTGTCAAACGCGGCCCTCGTCGAAAAAAGAAAAAACAGCTTGTGGAGCCGTATGATTGGGGTGAACCTGAGGAATCCGATTCCTACGACGCTTTTGATGAGCAGAAGGATTGGTCAGACGAGCCAGAAGAAGAGGCACCCTATGAAGAAACGGTAGAAAAAGAAGAGTTTGTAGAGGAAGATCCTGTGCCTAGCCAAGAGCATGTGCGTACTGTGATCCCGCCAGTTGGCTCCACAACCAATGAAGAGGATGGCTCTACCAAGGTATTCCGTAAGGTGGTATTGCCTCAAACAGAGACGCAATCAACGACGCATGCTGACATCCCTTCGCACTCTCCCATATCGTCTGAGGAAACGGCTCAAGCTGAGTCTCATAAAGAGCATGCACCCAAGCTTTCTCGTCCTACGTTTCCTCCGCGCTCCCAGCGCAGAAAATAATAATGTCTCAAAAAAGCTCCCCAATGGGGAGCTTTTTTCTATGCATCAACCAATTTTTTTGATCCAACAACGGCGTCTTTTGTGCTGTGTAGCTTCATAGCTTTTCCATAGCGCCTGTATCTTCTCGTTCGTCTCCAACTCGGGCCCCGTCTCTGCATACTTTCCATGATTTTCAATCGCTTCTTTGGTCAAATCATTCAGCATCAACGCGATATGCCCTTGTTTTTGATACTTTGGCTTCACGCCTACCAAATACAGATCAATAACGTCCGTCTTTTTATAGGGCGCTCTGAGGATGCGAATCCATCCAAAAGGGAACAATCTTCCTTTGGATTTTCGCACGCAATCGTTCATCGACGGTAGCATAAAGCCCACGCCCACCGGCTCGTCATTTTCATCGATGATCATCCGTACATAATGAGGATTGATCAGCATCATAAACTGAGAAAAGTATTTTTGTATCAGCTTATCCGTAATGGGAACTGTTCCGTACAAATTCTCAAACGCTTCATTGATGACGCGCATCGCACCCTTCAAGTACGGACGGATCTCCCTTTTGCTCTTGAACGACGCCATTTTCATCTTGCTTCGCTTCATCACCAGCTGGCTCAGTCGTTCAATTCTGGGGTCTACCTGTTCAGGAATCTTAATTTTGTATTCCACCCAGTCAACATCCTTATCAAAGCCGAGCCTTGCCATATGCTCTTTGTAATAAGCATAATTGTAAATGGTAATAAAATTGTTATCCTGGTCAAAACCTTCTATCAGCATACCCTCTTGATCCAAGTCGCTAAAGCCCATCGGCCCATGGATCTCTTGCAAGCCCTTCTCGCGCCCCCACGCGATAACAGCGTCGAATAATGCTTGGCTAACCTCGTAATCATCAATGAAATCCACACGTGTAAACCGAATTCTGCTTGTGCCCCACTTTTGATTGGCAGCATGGCTGATAATGGCACCGATACGCCCAACAACCCTGCCATCACGATATGCCAAAAACATTTTGGCTTCGCAAAAATCAAACGCTGGATTTTTCTTTGGATTGAAATTATCCAATTCATCCGATAACAAGAAAGGCACAAACTGAGGGCAGTCCTTATACAATTCCAAAGGGAATTTTACAAATGCCTTTTTCTCCTTTGTTGAATTCGCTTCTCTTACTTCTACCATCCAAATATTCCTTTCCATTCCAGGGAACCCCTGCGATTTTACATAAAAAAAGAACTGTTTATTATAGTACAGTTCTATTTTTATAGTTGCAAGCTTTTTCTTTCTATCAAAAGATGTTCCCCAAGGAAAATTTATATTGATCGGAAAGATCGCGAAACAGCGTTTTCACAACAGCTAACTGCGCTGCTGCATGTTCATATTCTTTTTGCTCCAACAGCGCACGGACCTCTGTGGTTTGGTTGCTGATATCGTCCAGCAGGTTGTGGTTGATTACAATGGTCCATCGCTCCTCTAACACTTCAAACCTGTCTGAAATTTGCCTTACAATCTCTCCAGACTGTGCATAATCCTCTGCTGCCAGCAGGTCAAGTGCTTGCTGGCTCATATCCTCCAGTCGGTCTAGATCTGCCTGAAAGCCCCCTTCCCAAACCAGCGAAACCGTTACCAGCGCAGCCAATGCGATTAGGCTGTATATCAGTCTTTTCATGATTTCACCGCCCCAACTTTATACCGCACCAAATTGCCGCCTTTGATCTGAACGGTCAACTCTCCTTTTCGATTTCCCATCGCAAAAAAGACATTTCGCCGATCCACCTTGTATATTTTTAGTGTCTTTTCTACTCCTTGGCTTGTGAGCCCCAGGGTTTTTAGGTTTTCCTGCTGCCATTCCCCTTCAATGAGAATGCCCAGCGGCATATCGTTTTCCTTTGCAACCATGCCAAGATCCTCCATCGTAGGCGGCTGAGTTTTATTTTGGAACATCACGCTAAGCTGTCCATTGGTTTCCATCGTAGCGCAGTATACATCGTCCAGGGAAAACGCATCCTTTGCGCGAAGCGCCTCCATCAGCTCCTCAACGCTCAGGCTTAGCTTTTTTAACTCCTTTTCATTGATGACCCCATTTCGGATCAAAGTGCTTGTTTTGCCGCAAAATACCTTGCGCAACTTTCTGCTCTTAATGCATAAAAAAGAGATGAAATTATGGCAAATAAACAATGCAATCATGGGAATGATTCCCTCCACCAAGGAAATGGCGGGATCTTGCATCGGTGCAGCCACTACGTCTGCCACCAGCAGCGTGATAACAATTTCATAGGGCTGCATCTGGCCAATCTGCCGCTTCCCCATCATCCTCATAAAAATTACCACGACCAGATATAGGATCAATGCGCGCATAAAAATTGTAAGCATGGTTTTCCTCCTTGCTTACAGTTTGTACAAAATAATTAAAAGCATGCGCCATAACTGGTTGAAATGCTGACAAACCGTTGCCACAACCAAACGCTATATTAAAAGCGTAGCAAGCAACCAAGCAATTGCAAGCAAATCCTCCCCCTTACAAACCCTCCGCCAAAAGCGGAGGGTTTTCCCTTTTCTTTGTAAAATATCGCGTTTCCAATTTATAAAAAAAACGCAAGCAGTATATGGCTTGCGTTTTTTATATATGGTGGGACTT
>UREB01000189.1 GCA_900546685.1 uncultured Eubacteriales bacterium
ACTTCACAAAGTTAATGGATCAGGGCGATTATATCAAAATGATCGTTGACTCCGTTATTTCTAACTTGTTGTGGGGAGCATTATTAGCAATCGTAGTATTATTCCTGTTTTTACAGGATATCCGTCCTACGGTAGTCGTTGCTTTCAGCATTCCGCTTAGCGTACTGTTTGCCATTGTGCTTATGTACTTTACGAACATAACGCTGAATATGATCTCTTTGTCCGGTTTGGCATTGGGTATTGGTATGCTGGTTGATAACTCGATCGTCGTCATTGAAAATATCTATCGCCTGCGCAGCTTGGGCGTTCCTCCGCGCAAAGCTGCCATTCAGGGCGCCAAACAGGTATCTGGTGCTATTTTCTCTTCTACCTTGACAACAGTGATCGTCTTTGTGCCCATCGTATTCGTACAAGGAATGACGCGCCAAATCTTTGCGGATATGGGGCTCACCATCGCATATTCTCTGCTGGCCAGTCTGCTCGTGGCGCTGACTTTGGTGCCTGCTGGCGCTTCCACTGTGCTGCGCCGCCAGCCCGCTAAAAAGAATAAGACGTTTGACCGGCTTAATCATGCCTATCAGCGTTCTTTGTCCTTTACACTCAAACATAAGAGTTGGGTTATCCTTGTCGTTGTAGCGCTTCTTGGCGTCAGCCTCTATGGCGCTTCCCAGCTGGGCACAGAGCTCTTCCCCGCCAACGATATGGGGCAGCTTACCCTATCTGTTACGCTGCCGGAAGATGCCACAGAGCAGCAAGCGCGGGATACACTGGGCCAAATCTCCGATATACTGATGCAAAATGAAAATGTGGATACGGTGGGTGTCTTGGGTTCCACCGGAAGTTCCAGCATGATGAGCATGGTGGGTGGCGACGCCACCAGCATCTATGTACTCTTAAAGGACGAGCGCAGTGCATCCACCACCGAGGTAGCGCAGCAGGTGCGTGAATCTACCCAGGACATCCCAGCGGAAATCAGCATCAATTCACAAGGGGCGGATCTGTCCTCTATGACAGGCGATGCGATTGCCATTGAAATTTATGGCCAGGAGCTGGATGATCTGCGTCAAAACGCTCTATCTGTGGCAGAGATGCTTTCTCAGGTGGAGGGTGTAACCGAAATAGAGGATGGCCTTGGCAAAAAAACACCAGAGCTGCGCATTACAGTGGATAAAACAGAGGCCATCAAAAACGGCCTGACCACCGGCCAGGTATATGCCGCCGTGCAAGCGGAAATCAAACAGCCCAGCGCTGCCTCTTCCCTAACGCAGGACGGCACCACGTACGATATCTATGTAAATAGTGGCAAGACCGTGGATAAGCAGGCGCTGGAATCTCTCAAAATCGAAAACAGTGAAGGAAAATCCATTGCCCTGAAAGAAATCGCTTCCTTTACCACCGAAGAAGGGTTCGACAGCATTTCCCGCAACGGGCAAGAGCGTTACGTCACCGTATCTGCGCAGCTTAGCGAGGGCTATAACATCGGTAAAGTCAGCCAGACGGTACAGGCTCAACTGGACGAGATGGATCTGTCTGGCGGCTGCCGGGCACAGCTGGCCGGGCAAAATGAGATGATTGAGGAGACCTTTTCCAACCTATTCCTTATGATGGGGTTGGCGATCATCTTTATCTACCTGGTGATGGTGGCCCAGTTCCAGTCGCTGCTCAGCCCGTTTATCATCATGTTCACCATTCCGTTGGCGTTCACCGGCGGTCTGCTTGCTCTGATGATGACTGGCAATCCTATCAGCACCGTAGCGCTCATCGGCTTTATCATCCTGGCGGGCATTGTGGTAAACAACGGCATTGTATTTGTGGATTATGTCAATCAGCTGCGCAGTCAGGGTATGGATACCAAAGAGGCGCTCTTACGGGCAGGTCAAGATCGTCTGCGTCCCATTTTGATGACGGCGCTTACCACCATCATCGCCATGTCCACCATGTGCTTTGATCCCAGCGCAGGCGCGGCCATGATGCGCCCCATGGCCATCACTACCATCGGCGGGCTGCTGTATGCGACAGTGCTGACGCTGTATCTGGTGCCGGCCCTGTATATGGTAATGCACAAAAAGCCGCCCAAGCCCCGGGATCCAGAGGATGAGCCCGACGATGTTTTGTTCGTCGATATTCCTGCCGAAACGCAGACAGCGCCTTCCAGTGAGGAAGAAGGCGATCCATCGTGACAGATAAGCGTACCCTCATTTTGCAAACCACACGTGGCCTGCTCAATGATTATGACTATACGCAAATCACCATCAGCCAGATCGCAAAGGCATGCGGCATCGGTAAGGGCACGGTATATGAATATTTTCAAAGCAAGGAAGATTTGTTTATCCAGGTTATCGTCTCCTATACCGAGGAACAAAATCAGGTTCTTTGTCAACCTTTAGAGGCCGTTTCCCTTGCCCAGGCCATTTATGATATCGTGCTGCGGCTTTACGATATGTTTGAGCGTAACAGCGCCATGCCCAGCTTGTTTTTGGGCATTCTTCAGCAGCAGGGCCTGCCTGCTGAGATCTTGAATAAAGTATGTCATTTGCTGACGCCGCTTTGCAATTCCTTCATCAGCTATATACGCAGGCTTTGCCAAAACGCCGTGGCGCGTGGAGAATTGCGCTGCCTGCCAGATGAATTTGCCTTATCTTACATCAGCCTGGGCCTTGCAAGCTATATTGCGATGAAACACCATTCCGATCTCCCAAAAGAACTGCTGGCAGAAAAATGCACGCAAATGGTGCTGCGCCAGCTTCCCTTGGCAAAGGAGCCTTCCCATGCGTGAAACAAAAACAAATGTGATGCGTATCCTGGAAAGTTGGCATATCCCCTATCAGGCCCACCAATATGAAGCCAGAGGGCCTGTAGACGGCGTCACCGTTGCAGAGCATCTAGGCATCTCTGTGCAGAAGGTTTACAAAACGTTGGTTACCCATGATGAAAAAGGGCAATGCTATGTGTTCGTCATCCCCTGCCATAAGGAACTGGATCTCAAAAAGGCGGCGGCAGCGGTTGGTGTAAAATCCGTATCCATGCTGGCTGTGAAGGATTTACAGCGGCTTACAGGGTATATCCGTGGCGGCTGTTCCCCAATCGGTATGAAAAAGAACTATCCTACCGTGTTGGATCAGAGTGCCGCCGGCTTGCAGACCTTTCTCGTCTCGGCCGGGCGAATCGGGCG
>UREB01000190.1 GCA_900546685.1 uncultured Eubacteriales bacterium
GATCTGATTTGACCAACGGCAAGGGTGCGGATATCGTGATCGCGGCTGTCGGTAGCTCCATTGCTTACAAGCAGGGCTACGATATGCTGAGCCAGTATCGCGGCAAGCTGTTGATTTTCCCGGCCGGTTATCCGAAACCGGAACTGCATGTAGATCCCAATGAGCTGCACTATCGCAAGCTCGAGATCATCGGTACCTTCGGCAGCGACCTGAAAGACTGGTACGAAGCAGCTACGCTGATCAGCAAGCGCTTGATCGACTGCTCTTACTCTCTGGAAGGCAAATTCATTCCGCTGCGCGACATCCAGCAGGCATACGAAGCAGCTGCCACGCCGGATGCATACCGTGTCACGGTGGATCTGCAGAGCGTGTAATCCTCCAAAAATAAAAAAGAGACAGGAAAATTCCTGTCTCTTTTTTTCTAACAAAGTCTTTGCTATATCTGCAAAAATTTTGTAAAACATGCGGGCAGGGGATTTGCATTTATCAAATGATTGGTATACAATACATCTGTATATATCAATTAGTTCGCTCCTCTTTTTATCCGAATGGGCATATTGCAGGGTTGCAGTATATATTTTATTATTGACCGCTTTACAAAGATCATTGTGGGGCCGGGGTGTCCCGGCGCCTCAATATATATCATTTAAGGAGGGTTTTCCCATGCTTCCTGACAAAATTCATTTTGGCGTTATCGTCAAAGGACACGTTGCTGAGATGCACGAGGCACCGTTCCCCGAAGTAGGGCCGACGGACATCGTCATCAAAATGGCGACAAACAACATCTGCACCACTGACTATCAGCAGTGGATGGGCCTACGTGACCATCAGGGATTCCCGATGGCGGGCGGCCATGAATGGGCTGGCACGATCATTGCCAAGGGCGATGAAGTATACGATTCGTTCAAAATCGGTCAGCAGGTTGGCGGCATGAGCGGCTTCTGTGGCGTTTGTGATGCTTGCCGCCAGGGCTTGACGAGCGACTGCGTCAATAACAAAAAACAGGGTCCTGGCCCGGATGGCTATTATGGACAAAAGCGGTTTGCTGACTATGTGGTGATGGATCAGAAATATGTAATTGCCATCAACAACGACATTGCCCCGGCAGAAGCTGGTTTCTTGGAACCGGCGGCTACGGTTGTATCCTGTGCGCATAAGTGCAACATTCAGCCGATGCAGGATGTTGTCGTTATCGGCGCGGGCACGATGGGCCTGGTCAATGCGCAGGTAGCCAAAGCGTTTGGCGCTCGCGTGATGATTTCCGATATTTCTCCCAAGAAGATTGCCAGGGCCAAGGAAATGGGCATTGATGTCATCGATGCCAAGAATACCGACCCGGTGCAGGCCGTTAAGGATTTGACGGATGGCAAAGGCGCCGACACCGTGATCGCGGCGGTTGGCTCTACGCTGGCCTACAAACAGGGCTATGATATGCTCAAGCATTTCCGCGGCAAGCTGGTTATTTTCCCGGCTGGCTATCCGAAACCGGAACTGCAGGTAGATCCCAACGAGTTGCACTATCGCAAGCTCGAGATCATCGGTTCCTTTGTTGCGAACCTGAATGACTGGTATGAATCCGCAACGTTGATCAGCAAACGCCTGATCGATTGCTCGTATTCGCTGGAAGGAAAATACATCCCGCTACGTGACATCCAGAAGGCCTATGAAGCGGCCGCTACGCCGGATGCTTATCGTGTAACGGTGGATTTGCAGGGAGTGTAATCAACCCTCATTCAAAAAGGCAGGAGTATTCCTGCCTTTTTCTTTTGCATCTTGCGGCATATTTGGCCAAGCGGTCTGCATGCACTAATATGGGGGTGCATGATGCGTAAACAGAAGGGCATGGTAATTTGGATCTGCCTGCTGTGTGTGATGCTGGCAGGCGGCGTTGGATATGTTGCGGGAAGGGGTCCCTTTGTGATGGCTCGCCAAGTGGAAGCCACCTTGAAAAATGAAGCGTTAACGCCTTTGGATACACTGACGATGGATCAAGCTGCTTGCGCCGCGTTGGCGCAGGCGGTGGAAGATGAGTATACTCAATGGCTTTCGCCTGCACAGATGCAGGACCTAATGGCGGATATTACAGGTGAAGAGGCTGCAGGGATAGGCGCAGAGCTTTTAAGTGTACAAGAGGGTTGGCAGGTTACAGATATTATGGAACAAAGCCCTGCACAGAACGCTGGGCTGGCAAAGGGAGATCTGATCATAAAAATCAATGGCGAACCAGTCGGCAAGGTAGACTGGGTGCCGGAGGAAGGCGTTACTACACTGTTTACCGTACAGCGCGAAGGGATGACAAGAGACATTGTCGTAATCCCACAAAAAATTGAGCCGCTACCCGCCATCATCGCCAAGCCGCTTCCCAACGGCTACGGGTATATTCGCATCCGCTCCTTTGTACAGGAGGGTATAGAAGATGAGTTTGAAAAGGCTATGGAGCAGTTTAGCCAAGCCAAAGGCGTTATCATTGATGTGCGGCATAATCCGGGCGGCAGAATGGATGCTGTTTTAACGATGCTCAACGGCTGCTTGCCGGATAAAACGGAGGTCTTGTGCCTTTTAGAGGCTAAGGGAAAGGAAGAGCGGTATCAAACAAGCGGGGGGCAGCGCTATACAATGCCAATGGCTGTACTTACAGATGAGCAGAGCGCTTCTGCGGCCGAGATCTTTGCGGGGGTTTTACAAAACCAGGGTAGGGCACTGATCGTAGGGGATACCACGTATGGGAAGGGCGTTGTACAAAAATTGAAGACCCTAAAGGACGGATCGGGGCTGAAATATACCATGGCTGAATATCGAATGGCAGATGGCACGGTGATCCATGAAAAAGGGGTGGCGCCGGACGTCAAACTGACCTGCGATGGCTTGCCAGGATGGGCAGGCACAGAGCTGGAGGATATCCCCCTTCAAACAGCGGTGCAGGCCCTGGAGGCACAGCAGCGGTGAAACAAAAAAATTACACAAAATATTTGAATGGGAAAAGATGGTTTATTAGGGAACGAATTTGTGTTTTTCTCTCTTGGGTTTGCCATTTTTCATTGACAATGTATTTCATTACAATATATAATCTAAGTCGTAATGGAATGTTGCAAGGAACGTAGGAACCCTTGCGCAAGATACAAGATTTATTATTAGGAGAGTGACC
>UREB01000191.1 GCA_900546685.1 uncultured Eubacteriales bacterium
GTTTCTGCACTGCTCTTCGGATAACGACAGCTTAGACGGCATCGTCGTGCCCTCTGCCGGCGTCATGATGGTAGACGGCACCGCGCCGCACATCGTAGACCCCATGCTGCCCGGCGCGGTGGACGGCATCGTCAACCTCGGCGAATGCCTGAACCAAACCGCCTTACACGAAAAGACCCAGCAGATCTTTGAAACAAACCGCCGCATCTCCTCCCAGTTCCAGCGGGCGTACCGGTATTTGGCCGCCGCCGCCCAGGTGCGCGCCGATGCCCACGCCCTCTATGCCCAGCATACCGACCGGGCCGCCGTAAACGCGGCGCTTGCGCCTCTTATCAAATCGCTCAAGCTGCCGGCAAAGCCCGCTGGCCCGGGCAGGGAGCGCAAGCTGTTTGCCGGCGCCGTCACGCCCGGCGGCTGCGTTTGCACGCTGGAATCGCTCAAGGGCACGGAATGCTGGCGTTTGGCCGGCCCCTGGGCCTTTCCCGCCGAATGGGCGCTGGAGGTCCTTGTGCGCCGCGCGCTGGAAAGCGGCCTGGAGGTGGAAACCTACCACTGCGCCATCGACCCGGAACGCATCGAGCACCTATACCTGCCGGAAAAGGGCCTACTTGTTACCACCGATTCGCAATACCACCGCGTATCGCCGGCCGGCGTGGCCCGCACGCTGGATTTTGCGCCCCTGATAGACCAGGACGCGCTCATGGAATACCAGCCCGTTTTGCAGCAAAACGCCGCGCTGTTCGCTTCGCTCGTGGACGCCGCCGTGCAGTCCATCGCTACGGCCAAGCGCTTTCATGATAAGCTGGAGCATTTCTATACCAGCGAAATGGACTATGCGCGCCTGGGCCGCATCACAGACCGCGTCCGGGCGGAGGTTTTAGCCCTCTGCGGCCTTGCCTAAGGCCCCTATTTTAAGCAAAAACAGCCGTTTTCCGGCTGTTTTGTTTTTCTCTGCCGGGTCTCTGGCCCTGCCCCCTCCCTTATGGTATCCTAATGCATGCAAAAGACAAACGAAAGGATGGAACATCATGAAAAACTTCATCTCGCAATTCAAGGCGTTTGCCCTGCGCGGCAACGTGATGGATATGGCCGTCGGCGTGCTCATCGGCGGCGCGTTTTCCGGCATCGTCACCTCGCTGACGGATAATTTTATCAACCCCATCTTGCAATTCCTTACCGGGGCCGCCACCTATTCCTGGGCGGAGATTGCCGGGTTTGCGTCGGCGTTTTTATCCGCCGTGGTCAACTTTTTCATCATGGCCCTGATCCTCTTCTGCCTGATGCGCGCCATGAGCCGTCTATTGGCCGTCGGCCGCAAAAAGGAGGAAGCCGCCCCCACCACCAAACCCTGCCCGTTTTGCTGTACGGAGATCCCCCTGGCCGCCGTGCGCTGCCCGCACTGCACCTCGGCGTTGGACGAGCCCGCACAGGGCATCCGGGCCTAGCTCCTTTTTCCCGCAAAAAAAACAGCCGTTTTCCGGCTGTTTTTTCTTTATCCCAGCACACGCTTTACCGGGCGCATCGGGTCTGGGCTCACCCCGCCCAAATACTTGCATGCCTCGGAAAGGATCTGGCTGTATTGCCCATACGCCCCCGCCACATGGTGGATATACGGGCCAAAGACGATCTTTTCCTCCCAGTCTGCCCAGCAGTCCACCTCCAGCCAGACATAGTTGCCCTTTTTGGGCGGGCCGTCTACGCCGCGGCCCTCGCCGGAAAACAGCGAGTACCGCCCGTTTGCCGCATCCAGCCGCGCAATGGTGATGGGCCCGTTTTTCAGCTGAAACGCGCCCCGCCCGTGAAACGTGCTCTTGGGCGGCGTATCGGGGTGTGCCAGGCTGGGCGGGTACGGCCCGCAATGCCAGAGCAGCTCCGTGTTGTCCTGCTCCGGATGGCGGCTGGTGATATCGGAAAAAAACACCGGCTCTTTGTCCAGCGCAGCCGCCTGCATCATCACCGCCGTCACTGCGCCCAGCACATCCCCCTCGCAGGCACAGGGCAGCCCCCGCTGGCAGAGCTGGCCCACGATCTGGCAGCCGGAAATGCCATACCGCTCTGGCAAGAGCGACCAGCACTCCATCGCCACGCCGTCGATATCGTGCCGCTCCGCCATTTCGCACAGCGCCAGCACCAGCGCCGCCTGCCGCCGCTGCCGTTCGTAAGTCAAGTCCGAAACGTCCACCTGCCGGGCAAACGCCTGCATTTCGCGCGTTACCTCGTCCGCCCGCTCCGCCAAGATCCTATCCGCGGCTTCCAGCCATGCCGCGCTGCCCCAGGGGTAAACCTCGATGCCAAAGCGGCGCAGCAGCTCGTCCTCGTTATAGATCACAGACAAAAACGCCTGCGGCCGCGTGCCCGCCAGCAGGATACGCATTCCGCGGAACCGGCGCACCACGTTGGCCACCGCGCAGAAATCCTCAAACCCGCGCTTTAGCGGCGCATCCTCCACATCGGTGTTCAAAATATAGGAAAACGGCACGCCATACCGCTGCAGCGCCTTGGTGGATGCCAGCGTGCCGCATTGCGTGTCGCGGTCCTTCCCGCCGGGGTAATCCGGGTACGGGTCGCGGTTGCCCCAGATCAGTACCGGCACCCCCATGCGCTTTGCCAGCTGGCCTACCACCTCTTCGCAGCCAAAATCGCAGTGCGGCAAAAACAGCGCGTGCACCCCCGCGCGCTTGAATGCCTTTTCCACCGCCGCCACCTGGTCATGGCAGTACAAAAGCCCTTCGGGCAGCACATCCTCGATGCCCACCAACGCCACGTTCTCCGGCGTGATATCCGCCATGCGCTGCAAGATCAGCTGCTTTTGCAAAAGCGCCGTCTCCATCCTCGTTGTGCCCCGCTTGATGGGCGCCAGCCCTATTTTCAGCGGCCCGTTGTCCCTCATATCCATCCCCTCCTGGTTTTGTTTGCCCTATATAGGCATTATACCATCCCTTTGGCCCGGCCGGCCACGGGTTTGGCCGCGCAGCCCCCATTTCCCCCCAAAAACGTTCAAACGAGGCCGGCCTTGGCACCGTCGCCTCGGCGCATCGCATGGTACCGCCGCGCACCCTCCCTT
>UREB01000192.1 GCA_900546685.1 uncultured Eubacteriales bacterium
ACGTGTGCTCTTCCGATCTTGCGATACCAACTGCGATCCGGATGAATTGGATTATGTAATTCCCGGTAACGACGACGCCATCCGTGCCGTAAAATTGATTGCCGGCAAAATGGCGGACGCTGTGATCGAAGGCCGTCAGGGCGAACAGGAAGAGGAACAGGTAGAAGCGGAAGCCAATGCAGATGCACAGGCTGTGGAAGAGAGCGCAGAGCTGTTTGCAGAGGCAAAGGAAGAACCTGTACAGGCATAAGACAAAACGAGGAGGAGTATATCCATGGCAGTTAGTGCAAGTGATGTAAAAGCGCTGCGTGAAGCTACGGGCGCAGGAATGATGGATTGTAAAAAGGCTTTGACGGAAGCTGATGGCAATATGGAAAAAGCCACGGAGATTCTTCGTGAAAAAGGGCTTGCTGCTGCGGCGAAGAAATCTGGCCGGATTGCGGCGGAAGGCGTTGTGGCCAGCTATATCCATATGGGTGGCCGAATCGGCGTGCTTGTGGAAGTAAACTGCGAAACGGACTTTGTGGCAAAAACGGATCAGTTCCAGAGCTTTGTGCGCGATATTGCAATGCAAATCGCGGCTTCCAATCCTTTGTATTTGTCTTCGGAAGAGGTACCGCAGGATACAATTGATAAAGAAAAAGAGATTCTGCGTATCCAGGCAATCAATGAAGGAAAGCCG
This sequence comes from uncultured Eubacteriales bacterium, assembly GCA_900546685.1. GTDB lineage: Bacteria > Bacillota > Clostridia > Christensenellales > QAND01 > UMGS1975. The sequence continues at coordinate 683 of UREB01000192.1, forward strand.
GAAAAGATCGTAAACAATATGGTGGAAGGTCGTATTAAAAAATACTTCAAAGAGGTTTGCCTGCTGGATCAGCCGTTTGTCAAAGATCCGGACAAGAGCATTGCCGATTATGTCAAAGAGCAGATCGCAGCTTTGGGCGAGAACATTACCATTCGTCGCTTTACCCGTTATGAAATGGGCGAAGGCCTGCAAAAACGCGAAGATAATTTCGTAGAAGAGGTAATGAACCAAGCAAAAGCGTAATAAAAGGGCCATCGGCCCTTTTTTTATGCCACTATATGTAGATTGACCATAGAAAAAGACGATTTTAGCATTGACGCAGACTTTCTGCCTCTGGTACGCTATTCGTGGTTATGGTATATGCAGGCAGATGTCTGAAATGTTTAATTATGTAGGAGGAAAAACTGTGAAGCCGAAATATCAACGCGTGATCATTAAGATGAGCGGAGAAGCCCTAGCGGGAAACGATCGTTTTGGATTGAACAACGATGTGCTATCGGCAATTAGCGATCAGATCATACAGGCTAAAGAAACCGGTTGTGAGATCTGTGTCGTGGTTGGCGGCGGTAACTTTTGGCGTGGCCGACAAGGCACCAATATGGATAGAACAACGGCAGATTATATGGGGATGTTGGCAACAACCATGAATGCTTTGGCCTTACAGGACGCGTTAGAACAAAAAGGGGCGCAGGTTCGCTGTCAAACTGCCATTGAAATGCGCCAGATGGCAGAGCCATATATTCGTAGGCGTGCGGTGCGGCACTTAGAAAAAGGCCGCGTGGTCATTTTTGCTTGTGGCACAGGCAATCCGTACTTTTCCACAGACACAGCAGCGGCGTTGCGTGCGGCGGAAATGGGGGCGGAAATGATTTTGCTGGCCAAAAACGTGGATGGGATCTATGACAGCGATCCTAAACTGAATCCTGATGCCAAAAAATATGATGATATTACATATAAACAGGTGTTGGCGGATGATTTAGCGGTCATGGATTCTCCGGCGATAGCGCTTTGTATGGAAAACGATATCCCAATCTTGGTATTTGCTATGAATGAGGCAAACAGCATTGTCCGCGCTGTGTCTGGCGAGCAGGTAGGGACGTTGGTTCACAAATAAACGATACATCTTTGGCAGGAGATGCTTGGCATTTCCTGCCGTTTTCTTTTGCCCCTCATATTTCTCTTTGCCGCATACATATGGTGAAACAGAGGGAAAGGGGGGCAAATGTTATGAAAAATAAACGCAGGAGAAGAATTCCGTATCGAAAATATACGGCGCGCGCTAAACAGGATAGCTCTTTTTCCTTTTTTGTTGCTGTGGCTATATTGCTTGCTCTTGCTTATTTGGGGGCAGCTACCAAGGCGGGTACTTTTTTGGCAGAAAAGGTGGTGCGTCCTGTATTTGAACAATTGGGCGTATTTTCAGGGGAAGGGACCGCGCCGGAAGCAACTTCCTCGCCGGTAGGCACAGTGAGTTATACGGCGCCTGCCATGGATTTTTATTTTTTACAAGTAGGCGTGTACGCTTCTCAGGAGAATGCCGAGACAGAGGCTAAGTCCATCCAAAGTCAGGGCGGTGCTGGATATGTATACCAAGACAAAGAGGATTTTCGTGTTATCTTATCCGCATATACTTCTCAGGACGATGCAGAAATTGTACAGCAGCGTTTGGCAGATACAATGGAGTTAAAAGTGCTTCCTATACATGTAGAGGAGAAAAACATACAGGCAACGTCACAAGAACAAAATCAGGCCTTGCAGCAAGGAATCGAGCTTTTGCTGGCGGCCAAGGATGAATTGTTTGCTGCCAATCAAGCGATTGAGACGCAGGAGACCTGTAAACAGCATCTAAATACGGCAAAGGATAGATTTCAGCAGGCGCAGAGCATCTTGGAAGCGCAGTTTTCATCGGAAGAAAACCAAACAGGTGCTGAGCTTGTGCAGCTGACATCACAGGCTTTGCAAGATACGGAGCAGGCCATAGAGGCACAGGGCGGTGATCTCAACACAAAAGCGCAATTGGCCCTCTGCCGTTTTTTGGGCGCCTATGCCATTGCAATGAATCAATAGCAGGAAGAAACGACTAAAAATTTGTATAGATTTCAACAAGTTACTTGTATCCCCCTCCCATATGTGTGGTATGATAGAACATATTGCATGCGATAAGGGGGATTTTCATTGATTCCTGTCATTGTGATTTTACTGATTATTCCAGTCATTGGTTTAATCTTATTTTTATTGAAAACGATTCTAAAGCTGTCCTTTTCTGTGGTAAAGATTTTGGTGGTGCTGTTTGTATTGTGGCTGCTCTATGGATTTATTACGGGTGGCATTCAGGAAACGCTCAAAAATATTGGAGATCGGAAGAG
>UREB01000193.1 GCA_900546685.1 uncultured Eubacteriales bacterium
TGTGCTCTTCCGATCTTGTAACGCAACTTTGTTCCCAGGCTGTATCCATCGCAAAGAACCAGGAACAGCCTGCAGCGCCCGCGGCAGCCGTGGCAACACAATCGCCGGCTCCTACCCCGGAACCGACGCCGGAGCCAACGCCAGCCGCTACGCCAACGCCAACAGAAACGCCGGCCGCTACGCCGGAAACGAAAAAGGAGACGCCAAAGCAAGAATCCAATACGCCGCAGGCGTCTGCACAGCATACGACGCGCAAAGGCATTTCCTATACTGATGAGGATGTTGAGGAGCTGGCTCGCATCATCTTCTGGGAGGCTGGCAGCGAAAGCGAAAGAGGACAGATGGCCGTAGCAGAAGTAATTCTAAACCGTGTTCAACACGATGCATGGCCGGATACCATTCAAGGCGTAATCTACCAGTCCTCACAGTTTACGCCCACCGAGGATCCCGCCTACAAAACGCGTCCGATAGACGACCGATTCTATACGATTGCTACGCGCGTTTTGGAAGGGGAAAGCGTTTTATGCTGCGAAAGCGTCACGTATTTTAGCCGCGGCAAATCAGATTATATGGCGGATCCCTTTAAGATCGGGCGCCATTGGTTTGGGCATTATAAGCAGTGTACCAAATAAGCCTCAAAGCAGACCCAATTGGGTCTGCTTTTTTTAGTATCAGAACCTTTAAGTGCACAGCATACGCCGCCATCGAAATCCCAGATACCACAAAAATTTTTTATCATTTTATAGCGACTCGTTCCCCGATCAAATTTCCAAATTTTTGCCTACAATCCTAGATTTTTCGTACTATTATGCAGAAAATATAAGAAACATTTATGTTTGTATATGAAAATATTTTTCCTTGAAAAAGAAAAAGTTCGTACTGGACATCATATCAATTTTTTTTTATTATTTGGGCATAGATTGGACCCTCGGATAGACAAGATTCCCTTACACCTTTTGGCAATTGCTTCGATCATTACCCCCCGAACCTTGCCACCATTGTATGTCCCGCTAGGGCTAATCTATCACCGAATATAAAAAAGCACTGCCTGCACAGTGCTTTTTTATATTTCTGCAAGATTCTTATCTTTTCGTCTTTAGTTCTAGTTTTCCACAGCCTTTATGCCGCTTATCTACGCACTTTGGCCAAGTTTATCCACAGTTTCCACAAGTTTTTTTGAAAACTGTGGACAACCATTCGCCTTTTGCTTTGCTTCTTGTCCGTCTTTTTTTGAATTTTTGTGTTTTTTTCCGTTTATGATTTATTGCGTCCGAACATGTCAAACTGCCTTGTCATGCCCTGAAAAGTGTACTATGCTATGCAAAAATTCAATCTTCTTTTTCTATTTTTAATTCCCTTTCTATTTTGTAGATTTCTTTGTTTTAGAGATAAGTTCGTATTCTTTTGTATTACCTTTTTGTGTTTTTTCGTATCCGTATTTTTCCATGATGATCAAAGCTATTTTCTTTTAGCAGTTGTTTCAGTGTATTTTGCTGTCTCTGTTCCGGCCAAAGGAGGGGTGTTGGGAAGAACAGAACCACCATTTGCTCCAATATGCACACATTTATAGGGGATACTCATGGAATTATCTATTTTTCAAGCTACCATCCTTGCTGCCTATTATTGGTTTGCAGCAACACGTATTGTATATAGTCTGATCCATATTCTCCGCGGGCCCTTGATGACCTCGCTGTTCTGCGGCATCGTCTTGGGCGATGTGCCCACCGCAATCATGATCGGCGCCATGATCCAACCCATGTTTTTGGCCTTTACAGGGGCCGGCGGCACCGTTGTTTGGGATGAGGCCGCCGCTACCATCGTTGGCTGTACGGTCACGATTCTAAGCGGTATCGAGCTTTCCCAGGCCGTTACCATTGCCGTTCCTGTCAGCCTTTTGTGTGCACAGCTGCATACCATCCGCCGTATCGTCATGGTATATCCGGTACAGAAGGCGGATAAGTATGCCGAAACCTGTAACATCCGCGGCATCACCTTCATGGCGTTCTGGTGGCCGCAGATCATCAAGATCTTTATCTACGCAATCCCCATGTTCTTTGCCCTGCATTTCGGCGCCGAGGCAATGAGCACCTTAATGAACAGCCTGCCCACCTGGATTACCAATGCGCTGGGCATCACCGGCAAGATCCTGCCGGCACTTGGCTTTGCCATGACCATCAATGTCATCGGCGGTCCGCAATTCCTGCCGTTTTTCCTAGGCGGCTTTTTCCTGGCACAGTATTCCGGCATTGGCGGGATCCCATTGGCGCTCTCCGGTCTGTTTGTGGCTTTCCTATATTACCTGATTCTACAGGCTACTTCGCAGGAAGACCCGGCGATGGACAACGGCAGCCGGGAAGCCATTGAGGCCGACGAGCAAGGGCGGCATCTTTTGACCAAGCGCGACGTGAACAACTTGGTCTTCCGTTGGCAGATCATGGCAGAGGTACCAAATTCCTTTGCCCGTCTGCAATCGCTATCGTTCTGCGCTGCTTTCATTCCAATTCTCAAAAAACTATACGGCCATGATCCTGAAGAGCTGTCTGCGGCGCTGGCCCGCCACCTGACCTTTTTCAACACCGAAGGGGTATGGGGCTCCGTCGTACACGGCATTGTCATGGCCATGGAAGAGCAGCGCGCGCTGGGGGCTCCGGTTCCCACCGAGGCAATCAACGGCATCAAAGCTGGCTTGATGGAGCCGTTTGCCGACATTGGCGATACCATCAACTGGTCTACCATGAAGCCGCTATTGATCATGCTCGTGCTTCCTCTGGCAGAAAGTGGATCGTTTCTAGCGCCAATTATCTATGCAGTGCTTTTGGCGGGCATCACGATTGCAGAAAATTATTTCTTTGTGCACATCGGCTACCGCATGGGAACAGAGGCCGCTGTTACCATCCTGGAAGGTGGTATGATCAACAAATTCATCTCCTGCGCGTCTGTACTGGGTATGTTCATGATGGGCGGC
>UREB01000194.1 GCA_900546685.1 uncultured Eubacteriales bacterium
GATCTGGAGGATAGGCCGGTTTCCAGCGCGTGGATGTGCGGCGTCAGATCCTCAAAGCATTCCTCGATGGTATCAAAGCCGGAATATGCGCCAAAAAGGGAAAAGTGCGGCGTCCAGATATGCGCCGGAATGAATACGACCTCTGGACAACACTCCAATGCAATCTCTAAAAGGTCGCGGCTGTCCAAACCCAAGATGGGCCTTCCATCAGAATGGAGGTTGCCGATGCGTTCCAAACGCTTGGAAAATGCCTCGGCCTGCGATAGGCTTGGCATCAAGAGCACGTTGTGCACCTTGCGCACCTTGCCGTGTTTTTTATAGATGGAGCTGATTTCGCAAGATAACACAAACCGCGGCTCCGTGGTATGGGGCACATGCCAATCGTCAGGCATAGCCAGCTCGGGACGCAGACGGTAAAGGCCGGGCTCCGCTTCGATCAGCGCGCCGGCCAGCTCAGTCCGCCAGCCGGGATGGGTAAAGTCGCCGGTACCGATCACGCCCAGTCCTTTGCGCCGGCCCCATAGCGCCAGCATTTCTGGGACAAGCTGCCGGCTGGTAGCCCGTGCATAATGGGAATGAATGTGCAGGTCCGCCAAAAACATGAAATTGCCCCTCTACGGTCGTTTTGTTCATTGTACCATAGGAGCAAGAGGAAAAAGCCAAGAAAATCGCCCATTGCAGAATGTGAAAAATACGCTATAATTAGATTGTCGACAATCTACAATTCATCTAGAAAGCGAGGAGTACGATGCTGGATTTAATCATCAAAAACGGATGGGTCGTCAACGCTACCCATTCCCAGCAAATGGACATTGCCGTAAAGGACGGCAAGATCGTGGCAATGGGCCAGGCGTCCCTGTTTCCGGAGGCGGAAAAGACAGTAGACGCAGCCGGGCTTTGGGTGCTGCCGGGGATGATCGATACCCATGTGCATATGAACAAGCGCTTTGGGGCTAGCCCTTCGCAGGATAACTATTACAACGGCAGCATTGCCGCTGCCTATGGCGGAACGACCGCCATCGTGGATTTCGGCTTTCCATATGGCGATGAAACGCCGGCACAGGCCATGGAACGAAAGCTGGAAGAGATCAAAGGGCAAAGCGTTATCGATTATTCCTTTCATTCCAATCTCACCAAGGCCAACGAGGAAAACTATGGGCAGATCCGTGAATTGATCCAGCAGGGCTTTCCATCCGTAAAGATGTTTACCATTTTCAATTACGGGCGGATGCTGGAAAAAGCCGGCATCTACGAGGTGCTCCGCATCATAGCCAAGGAAAACGGCCTTTCGATGGTCCATACGGAAAGCGCAGACTTGATCGACCGCTATATCGCGGATACAGTGGCCAAAGGGCATACGCTTCCCATCGATCTTGCCAAGACGCGTCCGCCGATTACAGAGCTGGAAGCGTTGTATGCGCTCATTGCCATGGTGGAGGATACAGGCGCACCGACGATCGTGGCGCATCTGACGGCTTCCGGTGCGGCACCTGCCATTGCAAAGGCAAAACAGACCATGCCGCTGTTTATTGAGTGCTGTACACATTACCTTACGCTGGATGAAAGCGTGTACCGGCGCCCAGACGCGTGCCGTTATACCTGCGTGCCGCCGATGCGCGATTTGGAAAACCAGGCAAAGCTTTGGGAGATGGTAAACCATGGCCTGATCGACCTGATCAACAGCGACCATACCGATTTTTCCAGCGAGCAGAAAGATAGCCATAAAGACAATTTTACCAAGATCCCCAACGGCCTGCCCGGCATTGAAACGCGTGGCATTGTGCTGTTCAGCGAAGGAGTCAGCAAAGGGCGCATCACGCCCAACCGCTTTGTGGAGATTACCTCGGCCAAGGCGGCCAAGCTCATGGGCGCCTACCCGGAAAAGGGTGTGATCCAGGTGGGCAGCGATGCAGATTTTGCGATACTGGACCCCAAGGCCAAATACACCATCCATGCCAAAGACCATCATATGCAGACGGATTATGCGCCGTTTGAGGGGATGGAGATGACGGGTAAGGTAGTGCATACGGTATCGCGCGGGAAATTTGTCATTGAAAATGGCGTTTATACCAACACCCAGCACCGTGGCCGGCTATTCAAGCGCACGGGGCCCATTTTGTAAAATAGAAAAGGACGATCATGGAACAACGTACTGTGAAAAAAGTGGCCTATCACTTGCAGGTCTATACGCTGCTAAAGCAGGATATCCTCTCTGGCAAGATTGCTGCGGGCATGCGCATCAATGAATACAATTTGGCCAAGGAGTTTGGCGTCAGCCGCAGCCCGGTACGCGAAGCGGTACGCATGTTGGAACGCGATGGCCTGTTGGTGCCTTGCAGCAACGGCACAATGGTAAACCCTCTGGAAGGCGAGGCCATCTGCGAAATTTATCAGGCCCGTCTGGTTTTGGAATCCTATGCTGCCCGAGACAGTGTAGGACGCATGGGCGAAGCGGAGCTAAACGCGCTGGAGCAGTGTATTCAGCATTGCAAACAGGCGCATAGAAAAGGGGATATGCAGCGTGTGGTACAGGAAAATACCCGGTTTCATGAGATGGTGGTATCCTACTGCCAAAATGCGCTGATCCGTGGCATGATCGCCCGCCAGCGCGATCTTTCGCTGCTGGCCCGCCGCAGGGAATTTGAAACCTACCATAAGGAGGATCGTTATCTTGCGGAGCACAGCGAGATCTTACAAGCCATACGCAGCGAAGACGCCGACCTGGTAGAATGCCGCATGCGCAGGCATATCGGCCATGACCTGGATTTTTACAAAACGCATCTAAATGCAGAGCACGGAAAGGAATAACCATGGAAATCATTGCAACGCTGCCGGTTAGCCCGGCGCAAAGGGAAATATTTGCTGAGATTGCCCCTCATGCACACTTCACCTATACAGACAAAGCACACATCACTCAGGAACAGGTAAAAGATCGGAAGAGCGTCGTGTAGGGAAAGAG
>UREB01000195.1 GCA_900546685.1 uncultured Eubacteriales bacterium
CTGCGCAAATCCCTGCAAGACCGGAATGCTGCGCTGAGTCTGCTCATACGCCGCAGTTGTTACCCTTTCTGCCTGCCGGCACCCGGCCAGCAAGACACAAAGCATAGCCAGTATGCAAGCAAGCCCCGCTTTGGTTGTATATTTTTTAATGCGCATGGGCCCTCCCATTTGTCCGCTCGTTTTTGCCTACTTTATCATAGGATGTGCCATCAAGCAAATCCACACCGTACCGTACCCTTCCATTGTATGCAAAAAGCCCTGCAAAATCTCTTTTGCAGGGCTTTTTTTATTGCACGGTCAAACGATTGCCATCGTAATCCACCTTCAACACCGTATCCGGCGCTACATCGTCTTGTATGATTTTCTTTGCAATCAGTGTCTCCACGCGGCTTTGGATGAATCGTTTCATCGGCCTTGCACCATAGACGGCATCATACCCCTGATCGATGATATAGGCCTTTGCCTTTTCCGTTACGCTTACCTTCAGCTGCTTATCCTCCAGCCGATGCTGCAGGTCTCGAATCATCAGGTCTACAATCGAAGAAATCTCCGTCTTTGTCAGCGGCTTATAGAACACAATCTCATCCAGCCTGTTCAAAAACTCTGGCCTAAACTGCTGTTTCAACAGCGCATCCACCTGTTTTCTTGCCTGTTCGCTGATATTTCCTCTCTCATCAATGCCTTCCAGGATATAGTTGGAGCCCAAATTAGAGGTGAGAATGATGATGGTGTTTTTGAAATCCACCGTACGTCCCTGGGAATCGGTGATTCTGCCGTCATCCAACACTTGGAGCAAGACATTGAATACATCCGGGTGTGCCTTTTCGATTTCGTCAAACAGCACCACAGCATAGGGTTTCCGCCGCACAGCCTCTGTCAACTGCCCGCCTTCCTCATAGCCTACATAGCCCGGAGGCGCGCCGATCAAGCGGGATACGGAGTATTTTTCCATGTATTCTGTCATGTCGATGCGAACGATGTTGCGTTCATCATCAAACAGCGCTTCGGCCAACGCCTTGGCAAGCTCCGTTTTCCCTACGCCCGTGGGGCCTAAAAACAGGAACGAGCCAATGGGGCGGTTGGGATCTTGTATCCCCGCCCGAGAGCGCAGAATTGCTTCCGTTACCCGCTCTACCGCTTCCTCTTGGCCAACAACGCGCTGATGCAAAATCTTATCCAGATTCAACAGCTTTTCACGTTCGCCTTCCATCAGCTTGGCAACCGGTATACCCGTCCACCTTGCAATGATCCGGGCAATTTCCTCTTCCGTCACCTTATCGCGCAGCAAGGAATTGGGGCCCTGGCTTTCCTCTGCCAGCTTCTCCTCCTCCGATAGCTGCTTTTGCAGGCTGGGCAGTTCTCCGTACTTCAGTTCCGCTGCACGGTTTAGGTCATAGGTGCGTTCCGCCTTTTCGATCTCGGCATTGACACGCTCAATGTCCTCGCGTAGCTTTTGGACCTTGGAAATGGCTTCCTTTTCATTCTCCCATTTTGCCTTCATTTCCTTAAACTGCTCACGCATCTCCGCCAGTTCTTTTTGAATCTCTTTTAGGTGCTCTTGAGACAGCTTATCATTTTCCTTGGTCAGCGCAGCTTCTTCAATCTCATGCTGCATGATCTTGCGGGAAATCTCATCCAGCTCTGTAGGCATGGAATCCATCTCCGTGCGGATCATAGCGCAAGCTTCATCCACCAAGTCAATGGCCTTATCCGGCAAAAATCGATCTGAAATATAGCGGTTGGAAAGTACGGCCGCTGCAATGAGCGCCTGGTCCTGGATCTTTACGCCATGAAACACCTCATACCGTTCTTTCAAACCACGGAGGATGGAAATGGTGTCCTCCACCGAAGGCTCATCGACCATCACAGGCTGAAATCTACGCTCCAACGCGGCGTCCTTTTCGATGTACTGCCGGTATTCGTTGAGCGTCGTTGCACCAATGCAATGCAATTCCCCCCGCGCCAACATGGGTTTTAGTAGGTTGCCGGCGTCCATTGCGCCATCGGTTTTTCCCGCGCCCACAATGGTATGCAGCTCGTCGATGAAAAGAATGATCCTTCCTTCGCTTTTACGAACCTCCTCAAGCACCGCCTTAAGCCTTTCTTCAAACTCTCCGCGGAATTTTGCACCGGCCACCAACGAGCCCATATCCAAAGAAAAGATCTTTCTTTCCTTAAGGTTATCGGGTACGTCACCGCGTACGATACGCAGCGCAAGCCCTTCTGCAATGGCCGTCTTCCCTACGCCAGGTTCACCAATCAGAACCGGGTTATTTTTTGTCTTCCTGGATAGGATCCGAATGACGTTCCGTATCTCAGAATCCCTACCAATGACGGGATCCAGCTTATGCTCACGCGCCAATTCCACCAAATCAGAGCCGTATTTTTTCAGTACGTCGTAGGTGGATTCCGGGTTGTCGCTTGTAACGCGCGTATTGCCCCGTACCGTAGCCAATACCTTGGCAAACGAATCCTTGGTAATGGAATATTCGCGGAACAGCGTCTTTAGCGTGTCGTTTGGCTGCTCTATCAGCGCCATCATGATATGCTCTACCGAAACATACTCATCCTTCATACGCTCTGCGGTTTTTTCTGCCAGATTTAAAACGCTTTCCACGTCGCTGGCCACATACACATTGCCACCAGCCGTGCCGCTGCCGGATACATGCGGCATCGTATCGATCCTCTGGCGTAGGCGCTGCAAAAACGCCCGTTGCTCTACCCCCATTTTAATCAATAGCTGACCAATCAGCCCTTCTTGCTGGTTTGCCAGCGCATACAAAAGATGTTCCTGCTCAATCTGCGGGTTTTGATGCTCGCTGGCCACCTGCTGTGCCTGCTGAATCGCCTCTATGGATTTTTGTGTAAATTTTTGAATATTCATAGCTTCCTCGCTTCCTGCCGCCGTTATATTTCCGGCAGCCCGTGTTTTACATATTGTTCATACAGATC
>UREB01000196.1 GCA_900546685.1 uncultured Eubacteriales bacterium
GCTGCAATGGGCCAAGCGGCCGGAAAACAAGGGAAGGACCTGCGTGGTGCTGCTGCCGGACGGCGGAGAAAAATACTTTTCCACCGACCTGTTTGCGCTGTAAAGCATAGAAAAAAAGAGGCGAGAGCCTCTTTTTTTGTGCTTTATGCGGGAATACGCTTGACAATTTGGCAGGGGTTTCTATAATTGACATGAAAAGTGTATCAAATGAAACACTTTTGAGAGGGGAGAATGCAACTGATTCATCCTTTGCTGCAAAAATGCTTTTTGGGCCAGGGCGTAGAAACGGAGGCGCTGGAGGCCTTGCTCAAAGCGCCGGGCGTAGAAACGGTGCGCTATGAAAAGGGCGAGGTGATCTATGACCGTACACATACCAAGCGCAGCCTGGGGCTGGTGCTTTCCGGAGAAGTGGAGGTGACCAAGACGCAGGGGCAGGCGGGTACGGTATTGATGAACGTGCTGGGCCCCGGCCAATGCTTCGGGGCGGCCTCGATGTTTCAAGAGTATGGCTTCTATGTGACGGATATCCATGCCAGAAAGCGCAGCAACATCTTGTTTTTGCCGCAGGAAGCGCTGATGCAGCTGTTTGGGCAGAGCCGGCGCGCCATGGCCAACTACCTATCGTTTTTGACGGGGCGGATCTTTTATCTCAACCGCAGAATCGACGCCTATACCGGCGGCAGCGCCGAGTGCAGGCTGGCCATGTATCTGCTGGATAACCAGCAGGACGGCGTGCCGCCCAAGGTGACGCTGCCCTTTGGCATGAATAAGCTGGCGGAGCTTTTGGGCATTGGGCGCGCATCGCTGTACCGGGCGATGGAAACGCTGGAGAAAAAAGGCATTGCAGCACGGGAAGGGAAATGCATTGCAATTCTAAAACCAAACGACCTGCTGCACTATGACGGCGCACAGGGCATAAGGGAGGACGGAACAACATGAAACGGACAAAATGGCTGGCGGCGCTGATGGCAGTGGTATTGAGCGCGTCGCTCTTTACGGGCTGCGGCGCCAAGGAAAAGACAAAAGTAAACGTGGCGGCGCTCAACGGCCCTACCGGCATTGGCATGGTGCAGCTGATGGATAATATGGACCAGGGCAAGGCGGACGAGGACTATTCCTTTACGCTGGCCGGCGCGCCGGATGAATTGACGGGCAAAATTACCAGTGGCGAGGTGGACATCGCAGCGCTGCCCACCAACCTGGCTGCTACGCTGTACCAAAAAACACAGGGCAAGGTAACGCTGATTGCGCTGAATACCCTGGGCACGATGTATGTGGTGGAAAAGGGAAATACGGTAAACGGCATCCAGGACCTGAATGGAAAGACCATCGCCAGCGCCGGCCAGGGCAGCACGCCGCAGTATACGCTGGATTATCTGTTTAAGCAGAACAATGTGCAGGCAACGGTGGAATATAAATCCGAGCATGCAGAGGTGGCCTCTGCGCTTTTGAGCGGGCAGAATACGCTGGCAGTGCTGCCGGAGCCGTATGTGACCAACGTCATGGCCAAAGATCCCGAGGTGCGTGTGGCCGTCGACCTAAATGAAGCTTGGAAACAGTCCGCCGGCGGCAGCGAACTGGTCATGGGCTGCCTTGTGGTGCGTACGGAATTTTTGCAAGAGCACAAGGACGCCGTGGATACCTTCTTAAAAGAATATAAGGAATCCGTGGACTATGTGAACAACAACGTGGCCCAAGCCGCAGAGCTGGTGGCCAAATACGAGATTTTGCCGAGTGCGGAGGTAGCCAAATCCGCCATTCCGAAATGCAACATCGTGTGCATCACGGGTACGGAGATGAAGCCGGCCATCGAAGGCTATTTCCAGGTATTGTATGAGGCAAACGCAAAGAGCGTAGGCGGCAATATGCCGGATGATGCATTCTATTATGAAAAATAAACGCGCTCTGCAAACCCTACTGGCCGTATGCTTTTGGCTGGCGGTATGGCAGATTGCAGCGATGGCGATGCAGCAGGAGTTTCTGCTGGCATCGCCTTTGCGCGTTTTGCAGCGTTTGGTGGCGCTGGCCGGCACGGCGGAGTTTTGGGTGGCGGTGGCGGTTTCCATTGGGCGTATCCTGATGGGCTTTGTGCTGGCCGTCGTGGGAGGCGTAATCATCGCGGCAGCTACGGCGCGCTGGCGTTTGGCTTCGGTGCTGATGCAGCCGCTGCTTAGCACCGTAAAGGCGGTGCCGGTGGCCAGCTTTATCCTGTTGGCGCTTTTGTGGCTGGATACCGGGGCGGTCCCGGTCTTCAGCTCGTTTATCATGGTGCTGCCGATGGTTTGGAGCAACGTGGAGCAGGGTATCCGCCAGACGGACCAGACGCTTTTGGAGATGGCGCGTTGCTATCGCTTTTCCAGGTGGAAACTGTTAAAGCTGGTATATATTCCCTCCGTGCTGCCGTATTTTCAAGCGGCGCTGGCCTCCGGCATCGGCATGGCGTGGAAAAGCGGGGTGGCGGCGGAGGTGCTGTGCGTGCCGGCCGCCGGCCTGGGCCGCGATTTGTATTATGCGAAAATTTATTTTGAAACGCCGGACCTGTTCGCCGTCACAGTAACGGTGGTGGTGCTGAGCCTATGTATGGAGCGGCTGATGATGTGGTGTACGCGCCGGTGGGCGCTGGAGGGGGAGAAGGCGCATGAAGATCGATGATATCACAGTATGCTACGGCACGCAGACGGTGCTGTCGCATTTTTCGCTGTGCCTGCCGCAAAGCGGGGTCGTGGCGCTGATGGGCCCGTCCGGCGTGGGCAAAACGACGCTGCTACGCGTGCTTATGGGGCTGGAAACCCCGCAGAGCGGCACGGTGGAAAGGCCGGAAACCCCTGCGTATCTTTTTCAGGAAGACCGGCTGCTGCCCTGGTTGACGGCCCTGGGCAATGTGGAGGCAGTGCTGCCCAAGGGCGCAAAGACGCAGGCGGCGGAGGCGCTGCGGGCTATGGGCTT
>UREB01000197.1 GCA_900546685.1 uncultured Eubacteriales bacterium
CTCCCCCGTTTGCACATCCTGCGCAATGACGGGCACCAGGCCCTGTTCGTTGTATTTTACCTGATCCTGTGAAAACATTGCGTCTTCCTCCTGCATTTGTAATGCCTTCTCTATCTCCAACCTGCCATCATACATGGCCTTGCCGATGATAACGCCGGGCAGCCCAGCCTTTTGTACGCGCGCCACATCCTCCAAGCAGCCCACCCCGCCGGATACGATGACCTCCAGCCCGGACTGCTCCATCAGCCGTACGCTGCCTGCAATATCCGGCCCGTTTTGCATGCCGTCGTTGGCAATCTCCGTATAGATCACGGTGCGCACCCCAGCCTCGGCCGCCTGCTTGGCAACCTCCAACGGCGTCAGCGCACTTTGCTCTTCCCAGCCTTTGACCGCCACTTTTCCGTCTTTGGCGTCTATGCCTACGGCAACGCGGCCTGGATATGTCTTTGCAGCCCAACGCACCAACGCCGGGTCTTCAATGGCCGCCGTGCCCAGCACACAACGCGCCACCCCGCAAGCCATACGTTGAGCCACATCCTCGCGGGAACGGATGCCGCCACCCAATTCGATGTGAACGCCTAGCTTTACCATTTTTTCGATGAGCGGCAGATTGCTGGCCACGCCTGTTCTGGCGCCGTCCAAATCTACGATATGGAGCCAGCTGGCGCCCTTTTGCACCAACTGCTTTGCCATGGCCACCGGATCGTCGCTGTAAACCGTCTCCTTATCAAATGAGCCTTGCAGCAGGCGCACGCATTTCCCGTTTCGTATGTCTATAGCCGGGTATACAATCATCACAGCACCCCTTTGGTGCTGGGCACCCCGTCAAACCGTCCATCCATCTGTGTCGCCATATCCAGCGCCCTGGCAAAGGCTTTGAATAGTGCCTCGATCATATGATGGTCGTTTTTGCCATATTCCACCTTCATATGCAGCGTTAGGCCGCCCTCCATGGCCACGCCCCGGAAAAATTCCTCTGTGAGCTGCACATCAAAATCCCCGCAGCGCGTGCCTACAAACGGCGCGTCAAATTTTAAAAACGGCCGCCCGCTTACATCAAGATTTACCGTGGCCAGAGCCTCGTCCATCACAACGGTAAAATTGCCATACCGTTTGATGCCCGCTTTGCTGCCCAGTGCCTTTTTGATGGCCTGGCCAAAACAGATGCCCACATCCTCTACGCTGTGGTGCGCATCCACCTCCAGATCGCCCTTGCAGTCCACATTGATGTCGAACAGGCCATGCTTAGCCAAAAGGTTCAACATATGGTCAAAAAAGCCAATGCCGGTAGAAAGGCTGGCCAACCCTTCCCCATCGATCAGAATCGAGGTCTCTACATCGGTTTCGCCGGTTTTCCGGCTGGTAACGCCAAATCGTTCCATGCTTTTTCCTCCTTAAAAACGTGCCAGGGCAGATTGGGCATGCGCCTGCAAGCCCTCTGTATCCGCCAGCTGCACGATATCCTCTACCACTGCCTGAAGCCGGGGCGCATCGTATTCCAGCACACTCATCCGTCGGCAAAAATCATATACGCCCAGCGGAGAGGCGTATTTGGCCGTGCCGCCCGTGGGCAGCACATGGTTGGTGCCCGCCAAATAATCGCCCAGCGCTTCCGGCGCATAGGCGCCCAAAAATACGCCGCCAGCATGGCGGACGCCGGGCAGCAGCGCCCGCGGGTCTGCCGTTAATATCTCCAAATGCTCTGGCGCTGCGTCGTTGGCAAACTGTACGCAGGACGAAAGATCCTCCAGCACCACAATGGCGCCATAGCGATCGATGGAGGCACGTGCCGTTTGGTTGCGCTTGAGCGCCGCGCACTGCCGCTCCACCTCATCCTGCACGCGTTGCGCCAGAGATAGCGAATCTGTAACGCACAGCGCCGCGGCACGTTCGTCATGCTCGGCCTGGGCCAGCATATCTGCCGCCACAAACACCGGATTCGCAGATTCGTCTGCAATGACCAGCACCTCGCTCGGCCCCGCAATGGAATCGATGCCCACCGTACCCACCACCGCTTTTTTCGCCATGGCTACGTAGCTGTTGCCTGGGCCTGTGATCTTATTCACCTGCGGCACGGTCTCCGTGCCGTAGGCAAAGGCTGCTACGGCCTGTGCGCCGCCCATGCGAAAGATCAAATCCACGCCGCTTTCTTTGGCTGCTACCAACGTGAGGGGCGGCAGCGCACCGTGCTTGGCCGGGGTCGCCAGGCACAATTTGCCTACCCCCGCAATCTTTGCCGGCACTGCGTTCATAATCACGCTAGACGGATAGGCTGCCGTGCCGCCCGGCGCGTAAAGCCCTACGCTATCCAGCGGCAGCACGAGCTGCTCTAGGCAAATGCCCGGCTCCTGAATACAATATCCCTTTTCCAATTGCTTTTCATGGTATTTGCGCACATTGGCAGCGCAAAGCCTAAGCGCTGCCAGCGTTTTTTCATCCACCTGCGCATAGGCCTGCTGTATCTCCTCTTCGCCAACGATCAGCGGTGTTTTATGATAGTCCGTATCATCGAATTTTAAGGCGTATTCTGCCAGCGCCTGATCCCCGCGCGCCTGCACATCCGCCAAAATCTCCTTGACCCTGGTCTCTACTTCCGACAGATCGCCCTCCGCGCGTCTGCGCAGGTTTGCAAGCACCTGCTCCGCGCCCTTTTTTCCCTGATAAATCATGCTTCTTCCTCCAGCGCTGCCTGCACATTTTTGATAAATTGCTGCATAAACGGCGCATTTAGTTTTAAGCTCACGCGGTTGACTACCAGCCGTGCGCTGATGGGCACAATGTCCTCCAATACAACGAGCCCATTTTCCTTGAGCGTTTTGCCGCTTTCTACAATATCCAAAATAATATCCGAAAGCCCTGTGATGGGTCCCAGCTCCACCGAGATCGGAAGAGCACAC
>UREB01000198.1 GCA_900546685.1 uncultured Eubacteriales bacterium
GGCCGTTGGCGTCAAAGAGGGGATGCCATATCAGCTATTTGTTGCCTTTTTAACAGGGCAGCAGCCCCCTGTACGCATGATAGGCCCCATTCCTCCCCAGGCGATCGCATTGCCGCGATGGATGGAGGAAATCGTGCAAGCGGATAGAGCGGTAGGCAGATTTGAAGCCTATGCACCGAACCAGGGACCGCCCAAAGCGGTGTTGGTTGGTATGGCAGAGGAAGGTATGGAGGAGCTCTCTGAGCTGGCAAAAACGGCCGGGTATCAGGTGATCGGTACCGAGGTGCAGAACAAAGCGCACCCGGATAGCGCTACTTATGTGGGACGTGGAAAGGTAGCGGAATTGGTATCGATGAAAGGAGAAAAAGGTGCAGAGGTCTTTATTTTTGATGAAGAGCTTTCCCCGTTGCAGATACGAAACCTTGAATATGAGACAGGGGCGAAAATACTGGATCGCACAGCCCTGATATTGGAGATCTTTTCCATGCGTGCAAAAAGTAGGGAAGGAAAGCTTCAGGTGGAGCTGGCCCGCTTACAATATGAGCTGCCAAGGCTGACAGGACAGGGGCAATCGCTCAGCCGACAGGGCGGCGGCCGGGGCACACGCATGGGGGGAGGCGAAGCAAAGCTGGAAACGGACAAGCGCCGCATTCGCAGACGCATCTTTGAGCTGAAAGAGGAAATACGCCTTTTGGCCCAGCAAAGGCAGACACAGCGGGGAAAACGTATGACGGGCGGCATCCCTACCATCGCTTTGGTTGGCTATACCAACGCAGGGAAAAGCACACTGCTCAACACGCTGTCAGGTGCAGATGCATTGGCAGAGAATAAGCTGTTCGCTACGCTGGATCCTCTAACACGAAGGGCAGAGATCAATGGCCAAGAGGTGCTTTTGACGGATACGGTTGGATTTGTGCAAAAACTGCCGCATGAGCTGGTGGATGCATTTCGGTCCACTTTGGAGGAAGCTGTACATGCGGATCTTCTCTTGCATGTTGTAGACGCTTCACATAAGGAGAAAGAACGGCAGATGGAGGTGGTAGACGAGGTACTACATCAGCTACATGCACATACCATTCCGCGTATTCTTGTATACAACAAAGCGGACGTGGCTGGTTTTGCAGCGCCAAGGGACGCTGTGGCGATCAGCGCAAAAACCGGACAGGGATTGGAACACTTGTTTGTATGCATTCAGGAACGGCTTTCGGAATCTTGGTGGAAGGGCAATATATTGATCCCCTATCATAGGGGGGATGTAGCCGCGCAGGTGCATGCGTTTGGAACGATCTTAAAAGAATCTTATTTGGAGGAAGGCACAGAGATAACGTGTAAATTGCCAAAAGGCCGCTATCAGCAGATTATAAAGCAGCTGCAATAAAAGAAAACCGGAACCTTGGCTAGGATTCCGGTTTTATGTTTGCAGAGGAAATATTATCTGTACACGCCGCGACGGATCTTTTCATTCATCTTGCGAATGCTGTGCGCAGAATACAACGCTAACACAATGGTGACGCATACACCGATGATTAAATATAAAATATCATAGGTAATCAACGCCGCAACGCACAAAGCTAGTGAACAGATCCCTGTCGCCACATAAGGCCAGGCAAACTCCTTGGCAAACTTGCTTCTGTTTTTAATGCGGGCATCCAGCTCAGGGGTCATTTCTCCAAGCATGAGGAATACCTTTTTTACGCCGATATAATATGCGTACCAAAGGCTAAAGACTCCATAGATAAGATACATCACGGTGATGATGATAAAGCCGATACCCAGTTCGTTTCCTTGCAATTCGCTTCCTCCTTCAATCAAAACTCAAGCTTTTCTGCCAGGAAGGCCGGCAATTCATCCTGATGTATGCGAATCTGTTCCATGGTATCACGGTCACGTACGGTAACCGTACCGTTTTCCAGTGTATCGAAGTCTACTGTGATGCAGTATGGCGTTCCGATCTCATCCTGCCTGCGATACCGTTTCCCAATGCTGCCGGACAAATCGTATTCTACATTGTAATGTGCAGACAATTTTGCATACAAAGCCTCGGCTGCTGGCGCCAACTTTTTTTGCAGAGGCAGGATGGCAGCTTTGACAGGCGCAATCACCGGATGGAAACGAAGAACAACACGGGTATCCCCGCCTTCCAGCGTTTCTTCATCATATGCATCGCACAAAAGGGCCAGTGTTAAGCGATCCACCCCGACGCTGGGCTCAATGCAGTAGGGAACAACCTTTTGACCGGTGGTAGGATCCATATACTCCAGCGCTTCGCCGGATTCCTTAGCGTGGGCCTTTAAGTCAAAATCCGTGCGGTCCGCAATGCCCCAAAGCTCCTTGACGCCAAATGGATAACGAAATTCAATATCCGTTGTGGCGTTGCTATAATGGGACAGCTCGGCTTTGTCATGATCGCGCAAAGAAATGCTTTCCTTTTTTAGGCCGATAGAGTATAGAAAATTTGTACAGAATTCTTTCCAATAGGAGAACCACTCCAAATCTTCGCCAGGCATACAGAAGAATTCAAGCTCCATCTGTTCGAATTCACGAATGCGGAAAATAAAGTTGCCAGGCGTGATTTCATTGCGGAAGGACTTACCAATCTGCCCAATGCCAAAGGGTAGCTTTTTGCGCGTGGTGCGCAGCACATTTTTGAAATTGATAAAGATCCCCTGTGCCGTTTCCGGGCGAAGATAGATTTCAGAGGTGCTGTCCTCCGTTACCCCCTGGAAGGTTTTGAACATCAGATTAAACTTGCGGATACCGGTAAACGAATGGCCACCGCATTCCGGACAGGGAATTTGGTGCTCTTCTATATAGGCTTCCAGCTCTGCGGCCGTCATACCATCCACCTTGACATCCAAGTTGTTTTTCGCGGAGATCGGAAGAGCACA
>UREB01000199.1 GCA_900546685.1 uncultured Eubacteriales bacterium
GATGGCCTACCTTTAAAAATGTGGAACGCAATCCATCTCCATATGTTTGCAGCAAGGTTTCTTCCGCGGCCTTTTCTGCATCCCCCATGAAGAGAAGCTTTGTCTGTCCGAAGGTCATTTGCAAGACAATGCTGGTATTGTTGATCTCTACATCGTTTACATCATAGGGAGACAATGCATTGATGGCAACAGGCCCAAAGGAAAAAGAACTGCCCTGCGTTAGATATTGCGGTGTAAGCCCTTTATCAGCAATGGTAGCCTGTACTGTGCGATACAGGTCTGTATCATTGCTACGCGTGGTGGTGTAGACTGAGCCTACCGGATAGGTATTTAAAACCCAGGCTGCACCTCCAATATGGTCTTTATGTGGATGGGTCAACACCAATATATCAATGTGATCCATTCCATTGTTTTGCATGGCGGTTTCGATGGCGTTTTGAGCATGATAGGAACCATTGCCGGTATCTATCATCATGGTTTCGCCGCTGGGCGACTGTAAAAGGATACAGTCTCCATGCTTTACGTCTACAACCGTTACTCGTAGGCTTTGGTCTTCAGGAAGAGAGGAGCAGGCATTGAGTATCAATGCCAAAGCGAAAAAAAGTACAAGGCATAATTTTTTAAAACGCGACATGAAGATCCTCCTTTGGTGCTATTGTACTGGAAGAAAAGCAGAAAAGCAAAAAACTAGTTGCCAGAACGAAAAGAAGTCGGTATCATGAAAGAAAACAACATCAGCAGGTATGCTGAGAAAAAGGAGAATGCGCTCATGGAAACAGTGGTATTGAAAGTCAGCGGCATGGAGACGGAAAAGGATCCCAAAAAGGTGCGCCGTGCGGCCAAGCAGTTTGAAGGGGTATCCAAGGTAACCGTTAACCAGGAAACGGGCGAGGTTGAGGTAGGCTTTGAGCCGCCGGCTACGCTAAACGTAATTAAGCTTGCCATCGAAGAGGAAGGCTTTACGGTTAGCGAATAAGCGAATCGATTCATAAAAAAAGAGCCAAGCGGCTCTTTTTTTATTCGGTAGGATAAGGCTGGGTATATTCCATGATCCAATCCGGATGCCCAGGTTCGGTGAAGCCTAATTTTTTGTAGAAGCTTTGAGCGTCGACCGTCATAAGCAGCCAACGATGCTGTTCGGCCAGATCCGGACAGTGCATGATCTGATCGATCATCCATTGGCCAATGCCCATGCCGCGCAGGCTATCCTCCACCACCACATCCTCAATATAGGCGCAAGTTACAAAGTCTGTGACGACGCGGGCACAGCCTACCAATGCGCCGTCTTTTAAAAGAACGAAAGAATAAGAGTTTTCAAACGCCTTTTTGGTGGTGCGACGTACTCGGGACGGGCCCCAATATTGCTTTTCAATGAGATCACAAACATCCTCAAGATTTACCTTTGAAGGATCGTTGGTCAGCAGGACCCCGTTTTTTTCTGCTTCAAAGACTGCCATGAATTTCCCTCCTTGGCTATGCTAAAAATCGAGACCATTTTATAGCGTTTTGTCCAAATAGGCAACTAGGATTTGCCAGGAAAACAGAGGCACAGTATAATGAAACCATTAGGCGAGGAGGAATGGAAATGCGAATCACGGTAGGGATGTCCGGCGGCGTGGATTCATCGGTGGCTGCTTGGCTGCTGAAACAAGAGGGGCACGAAGTGACGGGCATCTATATGGTGAATTGGGAAGAAGAGGACGAATCGGGCGTTTGTACAGCTGTTGATGATTATGACGATGTGAGACGCTGCTGTGATGTGATCGATATCCCGTATTATACAGTAAATTTCTCCAAACAATATAGAGAACGTGTTTTTTCTGTATTTTTAGAAGAATATAAAGCGGGCAGAACGCCGAACCCGGATGTGCTCTGCAACAGCGAGATAAAGTTTAACGCCTTTTTGGATTTTGCGATCAAAACCGATGCGGAGGCACTGGCGACTGGGCATTACTGCCAACTGGCGCATACGGATGATGGTGTGAAGTTGATGAGAGGGGCCGATGAGAACAAAGATCAGACATACTTTTTATGTGGATTGACACAAGCACAACTTGAACGAGCGATGTTTCCGATTGGAGCTTTGCAAAAACCTAGGGTTCGTGAATTGGCGCAAAAGGCAGGGCTGCCAACAGCTAGCAAAAAGGACTCTACAGGCATATGCTTTATTGGGGAAAGGAATTTTTCCCGATTTATTGGGCAATATATCAAAAAGAGCGTTGGCAACATGGTAGATATTGACAGTGGTAAGGTGATGGCTCAGCATGAAGGATTGTTTCACTATACGATAGGACAACGCAAGGGAATCGGTATTGGAGGAAGTGGAAGCGGGGAGCCTTGGTTTGTGGCCAAAAAAGATCCAGCCACAGGCACTCTGTATATCTGTCAGGGGAAAAATCATCCGGCGTTGTTCAGCAGAGGGCTTACAGCAGATAAAATGAATTGGATTGCAGGAGATGCACCATCCAACAGTTTTGACTGCACGATCAAGTTTCGTTATAGACAAAAGGATGTTCCTTGCCGTGTCGAAGTAAAGGGAAGGCGTATTTACGTACGATTTGAAAGCCCGCAAAGAGCTGTAACACCAGGACAATACGCCGTGCTATACCAGGGCGAAGAATGCCTCGGTGGGGGAATTATAGAACAGGAGATAAAATAGCATTTTCCCCCTTGCATACAACTCTAAAGGATGCTATAATAAGTTTCCACTAAGACGAAGCAAACATGGTAAAAAACTTTTTTTAAAAATTGTGAAAAAAAGTGTTGACAATGCTGGCTGGTCTTGGTAATATAGACAAGCGCCGTGAGGAACGGGGTAACCGGGAAGCGCGGCGGAGCACCTAGAAAACTACATAGTGAATGAGAAGAAAAGAGCGAA
>UREB01000200.1 GCA_900546685.1 uncultured Eubacteriales bacterium
GGACCTGCCCGCAGGCGCTCGCCTGCTCGCTTCCTTTTGGCAAAAAAAGGAAGAAACCCCGTTCCTCTATGCACTGTAGATTGAATCAATGCCGTACCCCGCCTCTGCTCTTGCCCTATCCTAGCTTCTTTCTTCCGCTCTTCTCCGTCAAACAAAAAAAGAGCCCGCAGGCCCTTTTCCGATGCTCGTATGGACAGCCGCCTTATCCCAGGCCGATCTTGGCGGCCACCAGCCCCAGCATCAGCAGCGCCGCCCATTGAAATACCGCGTCCATCACGCGCTCCAGCCGGCGCTGCGGCTTTTTTTCCAACGCCTTCAATCGAGCGTCCAGATCCTCCATGCGCTGCGCCATGCCCTCGATCACGCTGGTCTGCTGCGCGGCCAAGCGGCTTAAAGCATCCAGCTGTTCGCCATGGCTTTTCAGGCGCTGCCTATCCTCCAAAAATGCCTGGTCTATGTGCTCGTGCTTTAGTTCGCAAATCTCTGTGGAAACCGTCTGCATGCGTTTTCCTCCCTTCCCCTGCCGTATAAAACGGCGTTTTCACGCCCACACTACGCATAAGACGGCTTTGCCGCCAAACACGAAAGGAGGACGTTTCCATGGCCAAAGACACCAAAAAGCTGGATATTCTGCCGGACAGCGCCTATGTCCTCGGCGATCTGAGCCCCGAAGAGCTCAAAGATCGCGTGGACAACGAAAAGAACCTGTCTCATTACAAGACGGACCGGATCACCAACCCGGATACCCGGAAATAACCGGCCAGGGCCGGGCGCTTAGCAAAACGCTAAGCGCCTTTTTCTTTAGCCTCGCAATAGGCTGTCGATGTTGCTTTGGCTCTGTCTTTCGGTATTTTTGATGGTGTTTATCGTGCCGGATACCCCGCTGCCCGCCTGGGTGCCGGCCGCCTGGCTGTATGTCTTGCCGCGTTTGCCGCCGCCTCTTTTTCTGCGCGCGGATGCCGCGGCGCGTTCCCTTTCAGCCTGCTCGGCCGCCGCCTTTTGCAGCAAAAGATTCTGCCGCTCCAGGTTGTAATCCGCTTCCAGCTCGGATAGCGCCGCCTGCCGCTCGCGTTCCACCTCCATCAAGCCCAGGGTGTACGCCGTTTCGGCCTGGCTGACCTGGCTCTGGTTTTGCTGCCTTGCCGCTTCGCGCTGGGCCGTCGCGTTTCTCAGCGCGCTGCGGTAGGTATCGTACGCT
The DNA here is from genome assembly GCA_900546685.1 of uncultured Eubacteriales bacterium. Lineage (GTDB taxonomy): Bacteria > Bacillota > Clostridia > Christensenellales > QAND01 > UMGS1975. The sequence continues at coordinate 1,199 of UREB01000200.1, forward strand.
GCGCCCTGCCAATATTCGCTAAGCCCCCCGCCATAGCCGCGCTCCGCCTTGGCGCCAAAGGGGTTGCGGTCTATCAGCATGGTGCGCCATGCGTCCGCCCCGGTGTCCGTCTGGGCCTGCTCTGCCTGGGCCTCTGCGGCGGCAGCCTTGTCCTTGGCCTGCTGCAAGGCCAGCTGCAGCTTTATCCGCTTTGCCTGGGCCTCGGCCTCGGCACGGTTTTTCTGCGCCTGCCACTGCGCCTCCAGGCTGGAAAGCATTTGGTCATACTGCTGTGCTGCCATTGTTTTGCCCCCTTTCTATACGCCCGTGGTATCCGCCTGGGCCTTGTACGCCTTTTTCAACAGCGCCAGGCGCGCCTTGGCATAAGCGTCCATCTGCTTTTCCATCGCCTTGGCCGTTTGGGCGTTCTGCTCGGCCTTATGCTGCGCTGCCGATGCCAGGCCGCTGCTTTCCGCAGCCTGGATGGCGGTCTCGGCCGCCTGCTCGGTATCGCGGACAAAGGCACGGTCCGCGCCAAAGGTATTGTAGGCCGCTGTCTGTGCATACTGCGTCTGCTCCGCCGAGCGCTGGGCCTGCAAGCCCAAAGGGTTTTGCGACAACAGCATGTCGTGATAGGCGCTTTCCGCCTGCTGGGCCGCACGCTGGGCCGCATCCAGCCGTTGCTGCGCCGCCCGCTGCTCAATTTCGCGCGCCAGCGCGGCATACAGCCTGTCCATCTCCGTTTGCTGCGCCAAAAGGGCGGCTTGGGCGGCCTCATACGCCTCCGTCTGCCCCTTCAACGCCGTTTGATAGCTGTTCATTGCGCGCCTCCTTACAATACCTTAAAGATATAGTTGGCCACGATGTAGGGCTGTAGGTTGTTGTGCGGGCTGTCCTGCCCAAAGGCCAGGTTGATCATCCCATAGCTGCTTGCCCCGCTGCCGGCCGTGCCGCCGTCCCGGTATTTTCCCGATATTTTTACCCCGGAAAATACACCGCCTACATCCGCTACGTTCGTGCCGGTATAGATGCTGTGCATTTCAATATTCCCGCTGATGCTCGGCAGTTCGCTTGCCGTCAGCTGCACGGTCTGCGCCCCGCCTGTGCGGTACAGCGCATTGAACGCCGCCGTGCCCGTGTCCTTGCCTACGATCACGCGCCCTTTTACATCCGGCAGCGTCGTGCCGCCAAAAAACGCGATGGCCGCGTCATGCGTCCCCGGCGTCAGCGTTCCGCCGGCCAGCATCCATTTGTCGCTGGGCAGCGTATCGCTCCACCATACCAGCCCCATGCCCACCGGGCACAGATCCAGCAGCCCGCCGGCCAGCTTGGCTGTTGTCACGGCCCCGTCCGCCAGCTTGGCCGTTGTCACAGCCCCATCCGCCAGCTCGTTTTGTGTCAGCGTGCCGCTGGCGATCTTTATACTCTCAATGCTGCGGTCCGGGATCTGCCCCATCTGCGCCTGCTTGATCTGCTCATATAAATAGTTCAGCTTGGCCTGCACATTGCGGCTGTTTTCCGGGTGCGGGTCGCCGTCGCCAAGATACGTAGCGCCGATGCTTTCCGCCGCCGTCACAGCCTTGCCGGATTTTCAGCGTGTAGGCGAGGTTTCCCCCCCCCCGGAGGATTTT
>UREB01000201.1 GCA_900546685.1 uncultured Eubacteriales bacterium
CTCGGAAAACGCTACGATGCGCAGCAGCCTGGTGCCCAGCGCAATGACCGCTGCATCGCGGGTAAAGATGGATAAGATCATCCCCGGCGCAAAGAACAGCAGCGTGCTCATCAGTCCCATCAGCAGCACCGCGATGACACAAATGGCCAAGGCATACTGTGTCAGCTTTTTTTCGTCCTTTTCGCCCGCGGAAAATCCGCAGAGCGTGGCCGCCGCCATCTGCATTCCATAGCCGGGAATGTAAAAGGCCTGCTCCGCCGTGATAGCGATGGAATGGGCGGCCACAGCCACTGTACCCAGCCTAGCGATCAACGAGGTGAACACCACCTGGCCCAGGCAGGCCGTTACACGCTCGCCCGCAATCGGCGTGCCCACTGCCACGCATTGGCGCATCACCGGGCCATCCAGCCGCTTATCCATAGCAGACAGCTGTAAGACAGGGTGACGCATCACCGCCCAAAACATCAAACTGCCGCCTACCACATACGAAACCGCCGTCGCAATCGCAGCGCCCAGCACGCCCAGCCCTGCCGGGCCAATCAAAAGGAAATTCAAAAAGATATTCAGCGCATTCATGATGATGTTAAAGATCATGGGCGTGCGCGTATTGCCCGTTGCACGCAGCACCGAAGCCATCAAAATGCTGCTGCTCCGAAACAGCATCGGCAGCGATACCACCCCAAAGTATAGGGAGGCATCGCGCCGTATCTCCATATCTGCCCCCAGCCAAGCCGGCAAAAACGGCGCGATGGCTACCGTTACGATGCCCAGCCCTACTCCCAAAAAAACCGTCAGCCAGATGGCTTGGACGCCTGCCTTGCGCGCAGTCTCCCGGTCGCCGCTGCCAAGCGCCCGCGATATCACGGACAACACCCCCATGCCAAAGGCAAACAGCGGCGCGTTTACCAGCCACATCATGGAGGTTGTCAGCCCTACGGAAGCAGACGCCTGTGCGCCGATGGCCCCCACCTGTGCCGTGTCCGCATACGATACCACCGTTTGCAGCGCCTGCTCTACCACCGTAGGCCAAGCCAGGTGCAATATGGTGCGCATCCGTTCCCCATCCCCCAGTGTCTCTCGTAAGCTGCGCCATAGCCTCATTGCAAAATCCCCCTTATCTCCCTTCTCATTGGTTATGATACCATTGCCCATGCCCGGCCTACAAGGGGAAAAAGAAAAAGCGCGCCATAGGCACGCCCTCATCTATTTTCGTCGATCCCATATATAATCCTTGTTAAAGTGCAAAAATCAGCATATTCTCCTTACGATTTTATCCATGCTGCGCCGGCGCGCCTGGGCCAGCATTGATCCTGATTTTATATATTGCTCCGCGGCTTTTTGGCTATTCTCGATGTTTGTTGGACAGTCTCCGTTTTTGATTGCGCATTCTCGCACACTGCTTCTGCTGTCATACACAACGCAATCACCAAGCCGCTGTCTTTCTATACATACCATGTCCCAAAAAATCTATGAATCCCTTATCACGTAAAAGCTGTAGCTGTTGACGGATTTTAGGCCGAACGTGATGGTTCTGCGGATGTTTCTGCCCAAGCAGCCCCTCAAAGGCGTATACATCGGCCAGCGAAAAGACATCTCCATCCAGCCGATTTACGCATTTGAGCACATCCAACAGCCATCCGCGGGCATGGATGCCCTGCACCATCAAAGCATTGCTTCGGTTTACCTTTTGGATAATTTCCGCGCTTTCTTTGATTTTCCCGCCCGCAATGATATAAATCCGCCCTTGCTCCGGGATCTGGTCAATCCGAATGTTGCATCCGACCCACCCGGCACGGCGGGCCGTATCTGCCAGCGGCTTTCGTTTTTCAATAATACCCGGAACAAAAAAATGTTTGGGAATGAACAGAAAGTCTGTAACGCAAAGCTGTTTCCTCGAGTAACTCATAAAAAGAAGTCCGGGTTTTCATGACCGGTGATGCGTTTTATCATCGTGTCGTAAGCACCATCCATAACCTTATGCCCCAATGCACCGTTCTTGCTCTTTAATTCATACTCATTGCTACAGTCAGGACAATAGAAATCCGCTACCGGTCGATTATTTTGAAAATGATTGATCTGCGGGCTCCCACAACGGGGACAGAACATATTGTCTGCAACCCATTTTTCAGTAAGAATACGGGCCACTTGGGACGCAGAATGATAGCCTTCTATGGCAGTGGTATCAAAATTCAGTTCCATAACGAGCTGCTCACTCCTTGCTCTGTTCCGATGAGGGATATTCTGCTTTTCTTCCCGTGCCTTGCGCACACGCCGCAGCGCTTTCAAACTGCATCATCGTTGCAGATGTTCCAGCCCAAAAACCTGTGCGATATTCTCGCTCGCTTCGGCTTATTCCTACTGTTTATGCGGATTGTCCCGCAGCTCTACCGCCTTGCCGTTTTCCAGCCGGATGATGCGGTTACAGCCCGTCAGCGTAGACATGCGGTGGGAAATGATGAGCACGGTCTTATCCGCGTATTCGCGCGAAAGCGTATCCAGCAATTCCTTTTCGTGGAGGGTATCCAGGCTGCTGGTCGGCTCATCCATCACAAGCACATCCGGGTCCGTCAGCATGGCGCGGGCGATGCCGATGCGCTGCCTTTCCCCGCCGGACAGCCGCGCGCCCATCTGCCCCATCTGCGTTTGGTACCCATCTGGCAGGGCGTTTATAAACTCGTGAATGCCGGCGCGCTTGGCCGCCTTTGTGATCTCCTCCTGCGGCGCATCCGGCCAGCCCAGCGCGATGTTTTGCGCAATTGTCGTGTTGTATAAAAATGTATCCTGCT
>UREB01000202.1 GCA_900546685.1 uncultured Eubacteriales bacterium
AAGGCACAGCTTCGTAAATGTGAAGATGAAATCTCTAAGCTGGAAGAGGCCATTGCCCAAAGTGAGCAGCAGCTTTCCGATCCGTCTCTTGCATCAGATTATCAGAAAATGATGGAGGTTACCGATACGATAGATGCGCAAAAGCAGCAGCTGGATCAAGCGATGGAGCGTTGGGAATGCTTGAGTCTTGAAATTGGAGAATAAGCTCCATTTGATAAAAATACCAGAAGGGGGTATGTGAAAAATGCCAAAGTTTTTAAATGAAGAATTTACCTGGATGAACCCAGGAACGCTAACGCCAGAAGAAAACGGGTTTTCCATTGCTGCTCCTCCGCATTCTGATTTTTTCAGAGATCCTACGGAGGACAAGCTCATTTGTGAAAATGCGCCGTTCTTTTATACGGAAGTCACGGGCGATTTTGTCCTGCGCGCTACGGTGTGGCATGATTTCATTGCGGCAGGGGATGCTTGTACATTGATGGTCATGGATACGCCGACCTTGTGGGCCAAGGCATGCTTTGAGCAAACATATTTCGGTTCGCATACCGCCGTAAGCGTGGTCACCAACGGCTTATCCGATGACGCCAATGGGCAAAACATCATAGAACAAGAAGCCATTACCCTGCAATATGCGCGCAAGGGAAATACCTTTGCCATCCACTATTCGCTGGATGGAGAGCACTTCTATATGATGCGCCTTTTCAATCTACCGATGCGTGAAACGGTCAAGGTCGGTTTTGTGGCGCAATCCCCTGCAGGCGAAGGCGGTATTATGCATTTTAAGGATGTATCCTTAGAACACCGCAGCATCCAGGATATGCGCGTGGGCCGCTGAGTTGTATGCCGGCAATGCCAATATGCCAAACCCAATCGTGTTTTTTGAATGAAAAAAGCCGTGGCAATGCCACGGCTTTTTGATTGCATCAAAAGATACCGTCTATCTGTCCCTGTTCATTGATACAAATGTTTTCCGCCGCTGGTTTTTTCGGCAACCCCGGCATTGTCATCATCTGCCCCGTCAAGGCGACGATAAAGCCTGCCCCAGCGGATACTTTCATGCTGCGCACGGTCAATACAAAGTCCTGCGGCCGTCCCTTTTTCTTTGCATCATCGGAAAGAGACATTTGTGTCTTAGCCATGCACACAGGCGTTTTGCCAAAGCCATTTTCCGTAAGGCTACGCATTTGCTCTTTCGCTTGGTCGGTAAAGGAAACATCCTTTGCTCCATAGATCTTGGTAGCGATCGTCCGTATTTTTTCCTCTATGCTCTGTATTTGGTCATAGAGGAAATGCGGGCCGTTGTTGGGCGTTTCCATCGCCTGCAATACAGCATCCGCCAGCGCCAGCGCGCCCTGGCCGCCTTTGGCCCATACCTCTGTCAGTACCGCTTTGACGCCCAGTTCGTTTTCACAGAAGGACAGCACGGTTTCCAGTTCCTCATCGCTATCCGATACAAAGCGGTTGAGCGCCACCACCGTAGGCAGCTGGAATTTCTGCGCCATGTTTTCTACATGCGCCTGCAGGTTGCAAAGGCCCTGGCGCAGCGCCTGTACATTCGGGATATTGAGATCGTCCTTGGCCACACCGCCGTGGAATTTCAAAGCGCGTACCGTAGCAACAACGACGCAAGCATCCGGCCAAATACCCGCTTTGCGGCATTTGATATCCAAAAACTTTTCCGCCCCTAGGTCCGCGCCAAAGCCCGCCTCCGTCACAGTGACGTCCGCCAGCCTGCGCGCCAGGTTTGTCGCCGCTACTGTATTGCAGCCATGCGCGATGTTGGCAAACGGTCCGCCATGCACCAGGGCCGGCGTACCGCCCAGGCTCTGCACCAGATTGGGCTGCATTGCCTCTTTCAAAAGCGCAGCCATCGCCCCCTCTGCATGCAAATCCTTGGCCGTAACAGGATGATCCTCCTCGTCATATCCCACAATCAAATTGCCTAGCCGCCGCGTCAGATCCTCCAAATCGCTGGCCAGGCAAAGCGTCGCCATGACCTCGCTGGCCGCTGTTATATCAAAGCCATCTTCTCTGGGCACGCCGTCCTTGCTACCGCCGAGGCCACTTTGGATCACACGAAGCTGCCTATCGTTCATATCCATGCAGCGTTTCCAGGTCACACGCTTGATATGCTTTTCATTCCCTTGGAAAATATGATTGTCCACCATGGCTGCCAATAGATTATTGGCCACCCCGATGGCGTGCAGATCGCCGGTAAAATGCAGATTGATCTCATCCATCGGCACAATCTGCGCCATGCCGCCGCCCGTGGCCCCGCCTTTGACGCCAAATACAGGGCCGAGGGACGGCTCGCGAAGCGCTAACATTGTTTTAACGCCTTTTAGATTCAACCCGTCAGCCAAACCGATGGAAACCGTTGTTTTACCTTCCCCCGCAGGGGTCGGCGTGATCGCTGTTACCAGCACCAGCTTCCCCGGCTCATTCTGTTGTACCCGCTCTATGGCCTCCTGATCTATCTTTGCTTTGTTTTTTCCGTAGTAGCAAAGCTCTTTTGGCAAAAGGCCTGCTCTATTCGCAATGTCCTCTAGGGGCAGAGCCACATGCTCCCTTGCGATTTCTACATCCGATTTCATAGCGAAAACTCCCTTTCTCTTTATTTACATTCCTTCGTTGAGAAATTTCACTTTATCCAACGCCTTTGCCAACGGATATCCCAGGCCAACGCAGGCAATTGCCTGGCCGACGCATCCATAAATCACAACAACCAAATAGGCCT
>UREB01000203.1 GCA_900546685.1 uncultured Eubacteriales bacterium
ACACTCTTTCCCTACACGACGCTCTTCCGATCTCCCAAGTACCGCATATGCAGCCAATGCACAACGCGCTGCACAATCTCGTCTATGCGGCGCAAGCGGGCGATGTTTGGATGAATATGGTCAATGGCCGGGTGTTGTATCAAGCGGGTGAATACAAGACTTTGGATATTGAAAAGGTCATGGCTGAAGCTGCCAAGGCGGCAGAAAAGTGGATGTAAATAGCAAAAAAGAGCTGCTTTGCAGCTCTTTTTTGTTTATTCTTGGGCAGGCGTACTCGCCTTTACGATATTTGCATTGTGTTCAGCATCTTGAATGGGCAGGCCTTCCGCCGTGCTGCCGGTAAAGTATAAACAAAATTGGCCACCCAGCGTATTGTCCGCAACTGTAGCTGTTCCATGCGGCATCCCGCAGAAGGAAGCGGCAAAATAACGATCGCCTACCTGCACGATGCAGGCCCGCTTTTCATAGCTGGTTTGCCCACCAAAGATTTTTAGCAGCTTTTGTCCTTCTTCTGCATTGGCAGGCTCGAATTCAAGATGATGGGTGCCGCCGACACGCACGGCATTGAAATACAGCTGGCTGGAAAAATCTATGATGAGAAACTGCTGATTGGCAGCAATCATCGGGCTGATTTCCGACCATGGGGTGGTTTCTCCATATTCCCGGGGCCGCACGGTAGAGGGCTTTTCTTCCGGCGTTTTAACCTCTACGATGGCATTGCGCTGTACGCCAGCAGAATACAGCGCCTGGAGCGTTTCTTCCCCTATGAGCCCATCCTGCATCAAACTGTTCTTTTTTTGGAAAGACAAGATGGACTGCTGCGTCATGCTGACAAAATATCCCGAAGCTTTATAACGGAAGTAGCCCAATGCCCGCAAACGATCCTGTACGGCGCCTACCGTGGTGCCGCGCCCGCCGACCATCATAGGCATTTCATCCTCCCAAGGAGAAGCCTCAGGCGTACTGCTTTCAAGGGAAGCAGAGGGAGTTACGGCGGCAGAAACGTTTGAAACGGAAGGTGCAGACGGGCTAGCAGAGGGCTGGCTGCCTTGGTTACAGCTGCGAAACAAAAGAAAACCCAATACGATCATCAGGGCCGCTACGATACATAAAAGGATTTTGGGAACCTTTCGCATGAATACCTCCTGTAATAATGTCATCATTATATCATCGATGAAGTAGCCAGGCAAATCGGCCAAAATAGACGGATTGTGATATACTGTTTACACAGGAGGCGGGAGAGATGATTTGTAATTGTCCGATATGCGGAACGCTGATGGGGCAAAAAGAGCAGGGCATTGAAAGCAAATGTATCTGCCCTGCTTGCCAGCATACTTGCGATATATGCCTAGGCAGCGGAAAGATGATGGAAAAAGGCGGCCCTGTGCCGCTGGATATCCTGATGAAATACGACAACGAATAAAAAAGCGGCCGTACTTGGCCGCTTTTTTAGCTTTGCAGACTTGTTTTAAGCTGTTCTGCCTTTTCTTTTGCCTGTGTGATATCCTCTTGCTTTGCCTGCTTAACAGGGTACCATCCCTGCTTATGCATAAAATCAAAGATGGCATATTGATCCTCTGCGGCTTCCACAAAAAGATCCTGAAGCATGGTGCGAAGGTTGGGGCAGGTTGTTTCAGCAATCAGTGTAGAATAAGCGCTCATTCGCTGTTTGCAGGTAATGAGCAGGTCGTTGAGCATGGCTTTATCATCTAACGTTGTTTTTTCCATGGGGCTCCTCCTTTATTTCTGGCTGGTGATAAATTCATCTAAGCAGGCAAAGTTCTGCTTATGGTGCTGGCATACGCGGTCCAAAAGCTGCTTGGCATCGTCGCTACGCACCTGTTGGCTGTAAACTTTGGTCTTTTGATAGGACACGGCTTCGTGGTTCATCAGATCCATAACATTGTTCAGATCTTTGGCGATGACTTGCTGACCATCGGATTGTTGGTTGCTGTTCTGCGGCATATTCAAAACCTCCTCAATGATTTTGATTTAGTATCAACAAAACGCACAGATTCTATGCGGTAAGAAATCTTGGTTTTTTTGTCAAGATGCGTTATGATGTAAACAAACGAACAAATGAGGATTACGATGGATCGGCCTGTAAAAAAACAAAAAAAGAAAAAGCTTTGCATGGATGCTGCGCTGACGTATTTGGGAACTCGGATGCGCTCGGAATACGAAATGCGGAGCTACCTGCAAAAAAAACAGTATCGCGAAGATGAGATAGAGCAAACGATAGAGCGACTAAAGGGATATGGATATATCGATGACCTGGCCTTTGCCAAAGAGATGATACGTTGTAAAACAGCGATACGGCCTATGGGGAAGCGCGCCTTACATTACGCATTGTATAAAGCGGGTGTGGATAAGGACACGATTGAAGAGGGATTAGCCGCCTATCCTGACAAAGCGGAGCAGGAGGCCTGCGATGTGCTGTGCGAAAAACTGATGCTGAAAAACGGAACAGATCGGCAAGGGCTTGTCAAAACGCAGAGGGCCTTAGCGGCCAGAGGGTTTGGCTATGAGATGGTTTCAAAAGCAATGCAAAAGAGGAGTGGGATCGAATGGGAATGAGAGACAGGATACTGGCGCTGATGATGCAAAATCAGAAGATCGGAAGAGCACACGTCTGAACTCCAGTCACA
>UREB01000204.1 GCA_900546685.1 uncultured Eubacteriales bacterium
ATGCGAGGGAGATCCTTGACAATTTAGGGAAAAACATTGATGTAATCGGCGGCATTTTTGATGATACAATGCTGGATCTTCGTTCATGCGCCGGATTGGAGCTGTCAAGAGAACCATTCTGTTGCGCTGTGTCCATCCATCATCGGCTGGCGGCAAAAGACAAATTGAAACTCTCTGATCTTTACGGTGAAAATCTGCTGCTGATGCACCGAGGATGGAGCCACTATGTAGACCAGCTTCGGGATGATTTATGGCAGCACCACCATCAAATCCATATCGTGGATTTTGATTTTTATAGCATGGATGTGTTCAATCGATGTGAGAACACGAACGATGTATTGCTTGCAATTCCCGGTTGGGCCCATGTGCATCCGCTGCTAAAGGTAATCCCGGTGGAATGGAATCATAGCATTCCATATGGGCTGCTCCATGCGCCGGAGCCTACGCCAGCGGTGCAGCGGTTCCTGGATGCGGCAAAAGCGGTTAACCATGATTTGTATTGATGTCATATAGATATAACCTTAAGGTATAAACCAATGAACAAAACGAGACTTCTGAAAAGGTCTCGTTTTTTTTATAATCAGGACAGCAACGGGGATATAGGTGATGAAATGAAATGGTTTACAAGGATCAGCACTTTTCTCTGCGCCGCGCTTTTGCTTACGGGATGTTCTGGCCCATCGATGAACACGACGATAAGCGCCACCGAAGCGGAGGAAACGGAAATGACGGCATATGACCGGGATACACCCATCGAGGAGGTGTTGAGCGATCCTTCCTTTGGAGAGTATGCACGCTTGCTTTTTCCAATAGAAGAAGGCTATTACAGCGGCGATACGTTGGGCACCCTTAGCTTGGTTTGGTACAACAACATCGACCCAAATAAAACGGTGGAAATCGTCAATTCGTTAAAAGAGCGTGCCAATGCGGGCCAAACCATTTTTTATGATATTTATACGGAAGAGGAAAAGACACAAGATCCGGACAAGCGGAATACGGGCCTATTCTTTTTCAAAGGAACCCCTGGTGCAAAGTTTGCTGTGTGCAATGCAGGCGGCGGGTTTGCATATGTTGGCGCCATGCAGGATAGTTTTCCTCACGCTTTGGAGCTTTCCAAATTGGGCTATAACGCGTTTGCTTTGATTTATCGTCCCAGCGCACAGGCCGCTTGCGAAGATTTGGCCAGAGCCATTAGCTTTATTTTTGAGCATGCCGAAGAACTGGAAGTGGATACCTCCGACTATTCCCTCTGGGGCGGCTCTGCCGGCGGCCGGATGGCCGCATGGGTAGCGTCTTATGGAACAGCGGCCTTTGGCGGCGATGATTTGCCTCGGCCCGCAGCGGTGGTTATGCAATACACCGGGTATAGCGAATATAGTGAGTTTGACCCACCCACGTTTGCTTGTGTAGGGGAAAACGACGGCATTGCTTCTTGGCAGCAGATGAAGCGCCGGTTGGAAGTGCTGGATAGCATGGGCATTGATACAGAATTTCATTCGTATCCAGGGCTACAGCATGGTTTTGGTCTTGGAACGGGCACCGCGGCAGAAGGATGGTTAAATGATGCAGTTTCCTTTTGGGAACGACAAATGAATAAGACAGAGACAGTGGAAAATGCTGAAAGATAGATGCCATAGCCTGAGGATGATCGATGCAGTTTGCTCTGCAAAAAGCAATCAATGGAGGATGATTATGAACAATTTTCTTTATCAGAATAAAACCAAAGTATTCTTTGGCAAAGGGGGCGTGGGAGAATACCTGGGTTGTACCTTAAAAGAATATGGGGATACCGTTATGCTGGCCTATGGAGGCGGCTCTATCAAGCAAAATGGTGTATATGACGAGGTAATGAAAATTTTGCACACCGCACATAAGCGTGTGGTGGAATTTCCCGGCATAATGCCAAACCCCACCTATACAAAAGTGCAGGAGGGCGCCAAGCTGGCACGGGAGAATGATGTGGATCTTATTCTTGCAGTTGGGGGCGGATCTGTATCCGACTGTTGTAAGATTGTGTCTGCACAAGCAAAGCTGAAAGAGGATATTTGGGAGTTGGAAACCATCAAGCATACATATCCTTCGAAATTCATTCCTTTGGGAACCATCATAACTGTGTTTGGTACTGGCTCTGAAATGAATAACGGGGCAGTTATTACCCATGAAGCCAAGAAAATCAAGACGGGTATATTGGGCGCGCAGGCAGAGTTTGCATTCCTCGACCCTATATACTCCATGTCCGTTCCGATAAAACAGGTGATTTCTGGCGCCTTTGATACGCTAAGCCATGCGATGGAAACCTACTTTGGCAAGCCGGAACAGAACAATCTCTCCGATGATATGAATGAAGCGGTCGTGCGCAGCGTGATCCATAATATCCGAAAGCTGCTGGCCGCCCCCGAAAGCTACAACGCGCGAAGCGAGTTGGCATGGGCCTCCGCCATGGCGGAGAACGGTATTTTGAAAATCGGAAAAATCACAGATTTTCAAGCGCACCAGATAGAACACCAGCTTGGCGCATACACCAACTGCAATCATGGGGCAGGTTTGGCAGTGATCCATCCGGCGCTCTACCGTTACATTTATAAATCCGGAGTGCCTCGTTTTGCTCGGTTTGCCAGAACAGTGTGGAATATTGAAAATGA
>UREB01000205.1 GCA_900546685.1 uncultured Eubacteriales bacterium
GCCCTTTTTTGGCATTTGTCTTGGCCTACAAATGGCCGTTATCGAATATGCACGCCATGTAGCAGGGCTGGAAGGGGCCAATTCCACGGAAATGGATCCCCATACTCCCTACCCTGTCATCGATATGATGGAAACACAAATCGGTGTTACGCATTTGGGCGGTACACAGCGGCTGGGCCAATATACCTGCCAGCTGGAAGAAAACAGCAAAAGCATGGTGGCCTATGGTACGCCGATCATTCACGAGCGCCATCGTCATCGCTATGAGTTTAATGCCAAATATGCGGACAAGTTGTTTGACGGCAACCTGCACAAGGCAGGCACCAATCCCGAAACCGGCTTGGTCGAAATCGTAGAGCTGGTGGATCATCCCTGGTTTGTCGGCGTGCAATTCCATCCGGAATTCCTCTCGCGTCCGATGCGTCCTCATCCGCTGTTCCGTGAATTTATCGGAGCGGCCTTGACCGAAAGAGAAGGGGGCCAGGATTGATGGAAAAAATCATTGTGCTGGATTTCGGCGGTCAATACAACCAGTTGATCGTGCGCCGTATTCGGGAAGCCGGTGTGTATTGTGAAATCTTTCCCTGCGATACTGCGGTAGATACATGGAAAGGCGATGATCTTAAAGGCATCATCTTGACGGGCGGCCCGCAAAGCGTCTATGACGAGCAAGCAAAAGCGTGCGATCCCGTTGTGCTTTCCCTTGGTGTCCCGGTGCTTGGCATCTGCTATGGGCAGCAATGGATGACGCATATGTTGGGTGGTAAGGTTGGCCCTATGGATGCGCGTGAATATGGCTCTACGGACACTATGTTCGATCTCTCCTCTGCCCTGTTTAAAGGGTTGCCGGAGCGGAATGTAGTTTGGATGAATCATAACGACGCTGTCACCGCTCTGCCCGATGGTTTCGTTTCCATCGCGCATACCAAGCATTGTGCCTGCGCCGCCATTGCCAATCCTGATAAGCGGTATTATGGCGTGCAGTTTCATCCTGAAGTGGCGCACACACAGCATGGCAGCGAAATTCTAAAGAACTTTTTGAATATTTGCGGCTGCCAGGGCGGTTGGAAAATGGAGGCTGTTGTAGATTCCATGGTAGAGGCCATCCGTAAGCAGGTTGGAGACAGCAAAGTGCTATGTGCTCTTTCCGGTGGTGTGGATTCTTCTGTGGCCGCGGTACTGGTACACCGTGCCATTGGGGACAACCTAACCTGTATCTTTGTAGACCACGGCTTGTTGCGTAAGGATGAAGGCAACCAAGTCATGCAGACTTACCACGAAAAGCTTGGGCTCAAGATCCACCGTGTCAATGCTGGCCCGCGTTTTTTGGCCAAGTTGGCGGGCGTAACAGATCCCGAACAAAAGCGCAAAATCATCGGCAATGAGTTCATTACGGTTTTCCAGGAACAGGCCAAAGCGCTGGGACAAATGGATTATCTTGTCCAGGGTACAATTTATCCGGACGTCATTGAAAGCGGTATGGGGCAGGCTGCTGTGATCAAAAGCCATCATAATGTAGGTGGATTGCCGGAGGATATTGGTTTTAGGGGGCTGGTAGAGCCGTTGCGTCTATTGTTTAAAGATGAGGTGCGCGCGCTTGGCATCAGTTTGGGCATAGATCGCAGCATGGTCTGGCGTCAGCCCTTCCCCGGCCCGGGACTTGCCATTCGCGTGTTGGGCGATATTACGGAGGATAAGCTGCGCATTGTGCGGGAAAGCGATGCCATTCTGCGCTATGAAATTGCCGCCGCTGGTTTAGAGGAGCAGGTCTGGCAGTATTTTACGGTCTTTACCCCGTTGCGTACAGTTGGCGTAATGGGTGATGAGCGCACCTATGACCACGTATTGGCCATTCGCGCTGTTACCTCTACCGATGCTATGACTGTGGAGGCAGCAGAGCTTCCCTGGCCTGTCCTGAAGAAGATTATGAATCGTATCATCAATGAGGTCCCCGGCGTCAACCGCGTGGTGTACGACATCACGAGCAAACCCCCGGGCACCATCGAGTGGGAGTGAAAAAAGCCCGTAGCGATGCGGGTTTGCGGGTTCTTTGTGTAGTGGAAAGTCAATGCTTTTAGACGAAAATAGGTGGCAATCATGACCACCTATTTTTTGTTTTAGGAGGTGGCTTTCCCGGTGGAAAAGCGGAAATCAGAGCCAACGGTAAAGAGAAGAAAGAATTTGTTTGAAAGCAAGGTAGCCGACATTCCCTATGCTGATTTATTCAACCTCTATGTGCAGGAATGTAAGCTCAAGAACCTTGCCGATGTGACCATCAAAGGGTACGAATTTGCCCACGCCAAGTTTATGGCATGGGCGGGCGAGGGGTTGCGCTGTTCGGACGTAACACAAGACCTGATTAACGAATATGTGTTGTATCTCAAAGACCAAGTAAAGCCGGAGACGGTAAATTCCTATCAGTTCAAGGTATCGCCTGTGGTGAAGTATGGTATCAAGCGCGGGTACATCAAGGAAAACATTCTATTCGTCCATCTGGTGGAACAGGAACATATCAAGGAGATTTATACCCCAGAGGAACTGGAAACGCTCCTGAGGCGGCCTGAGGGCCATTCCTTTGCGGAATATCGTTCCTGGGTAATCGTCCATGTGCTGATTGCTACAGGCATACGCGCGCAAGAGC
>UREB01000206.1 GCA_900546685.1 uncultured Eubacteriales bacterium
CGTTGGAAAGCACGCATAAATGCGTAGAAACGCCTACGAACTCCATCTCTGCAAACTGCCTCTCCTCCAGGTATTTGGCTAGCTTCAGGCTGCCAAACGTCTGCTTTTCAAACGCCGGCGTCGTGCCGTCCAAACAGCGGGCCACCGCGCCGTACAGCGCGCAGCCCTCCGTATTTTCCACACAATGCATAGGCGGCTGGTTTTCTCCTGCCTTCCCTGTGGCAGGCGGGTGCTTGTCCAGCGTAAATAGTACCTCTACCCCCTGCTGTTTTGCGGCATCTATCTTCTCCACGATGGGCCGCTCCAGCGTCAGCGCTTTGGCAAACCCCATCGAACCCGTCACAAAATCATTCTGATAATCCACTACGATTAGCGCACGGCGTCCGTTTGGTTGCATGGCATCCCTTCCCTTGCCAAATCATCCAGCTGACAGAGCCAGCCGGCAGCGCTGGCGTCGCTGGGCATGCGCCAATCTCCCCGCGGAGACAGCGACACCGTGCCCACCTTGGGTCCATCCGGCATGGCGGAGCGCTTAAACTGCTGGGCGAAAAACCGGCGGTAAAAACAGCGCTCCCAATGCAAAATGGTCTGCGGCGCATACTGCGTTTCAAACGCCTTTGCCGCCATGCGAAAAATCTTTTTGGGGGAAAAGCCCCATCTCATCATGTAATATAGGAAAAAATCATGCAGCTCATACGGGCCTACCAGGTCCTCCGTTTTTTGTGCAATTTCCCCCTTGTCTGCCGGCAGAAGCTCCGGGCTGACCGGCGTTTCGTAGATATCCTGCAACACCTTGCGCAGCGCCATGGATTCGGCATGCTCTGCTTCATACTGCACCAGATAGCGCACCAGCGTCTTGGGGATGGCGGCATTTACGCCGTACATCGACATCTGATCGCCGTTGTATGTGGCCCAGCCCAGCGCCAGTTCAGACAAATCGCCCGTACCTATGACCAAGCCTTCCGTTTGGTTGGCCAGGTCCATCAATACCTGCGTGCGTTCACGGGCCTGCGCATTTTCATACACCGCATTGCGAACCGACTCTTCATGGCCGATGTCCTCAAAATGGCTTCGCACGGTGCGCGCGATCTCCACGGTGCGGAATGTCACGCCCAGCGCGCTGCATAGCGCCTCGGCATTGGATCTGGTGCGCAGCGTCGTGCCAAAGCACGGCATGGTCACCGCCAGGATATCCGTGCGCGGCCTGCCCAAAAGATCCATCGCATGGGCCGCTGCCAGCAGCGCCAAGCAGGAATCCAGCCCGCCGGAAATGCCTACCACCGCCGTCTTTGCGCCGGTGTGTGCCAGCCTTTTTTTCAGCCCATGTGCCTGTATGTTCAGAATATACCGGCAGCGCGCTGCGCGGTCCGCCGCGCCGTCTGGCACAAAGGGATGCGGCGAAATGGGCCTGGAAATCTCGGCGTGCGCCATCGGCATGGAAAACGGCACTACCTCGTATCCCTCCCTTTGGCAAGCCGGGTAGGTCGTCATGCGCTGCCGCTCCTTTTCCAGACGCTGCACGTCGATTTCCGCCACTGCCATGGCGTCGTCAAACGGCGGGCTTTCAGCCAGCACCGCGCCGTTTTCCGCTATCAGATGATGGCCGGCAAACACCAGATCCGTCGTAGACTCCCCTTCGCCTGCATCCGCGTACACATAGCCCGCAATCAGCTTGGCGGATTGCGCCGCCACCAGCTGCCTGCGAAACGCATCCTTGCCGATTACCTCGTCGCTGGCAGATAGGTTCGCGATCACCGTGGCCCCGGCCATGGCATGGCGGATAGAGGGCGGGGCCGGTACCCATAGATCCTCGCAGATCTCTACGCCCAGCGTAAACGACGGCAGCTCTTCGCAACAAAACAACAGCTTTTGGCCAAAGGGCACTGCGCCGCCTTCCCAGGCGAGCCGCCCGTTTTGCTGCGGCGCCGGCATAAAATGTCGCCGTTCATAAAATTCGCCATAGTTTGGCAGATGCGTTTTGGGCACTACCCCCAGCAGTTTGCCGCGGTATACCACTGCCGCGCAGTTATACACCTTGCCCTCCCATTGCATTGGCAGGCCAACGATGGTCAGCACGCTACACGCATGGCTAAACGCTGCCAGCTCCGACAGCGCCCGCTTGGCCTGGTCTATCAAGCTCTGCTGCAAAAACAGATCCTGGCAGGTATACCCTGTCAGGCACAATTCCGGCAGCACCAACAGCTGTGCGCCCCTTTCCCCTGCCTGCTGCATGGTCTTTTGTATCTGCGCGGCATTGTACTGGCAATCCGCCACGCGGATCTCCGGCGAGGCAGCCGCCGCCTTGATCCATCCATCCCACATGTATATCGCCTCTCTTTTCTTTTGTTTTCTTAATTTAAATTATATTTTATCATAAACACTCTTGTCCGCACCGCTTATTCTTTCCATAAAAAAAAGCCTTTACACAAAGGCTTTTCTTTTCTTATAAAATGCTTTTGATAAAATCTTTCACCCGCTGGTCTTTTGGGCTGCCAAACAGCTCTTGGGGCGGGCCTTGCTCGATAACGCGTCCTTCGCCCATAAACAGCACCTTGTCCGCCACCTCTCTGGCAAACCCCATCTCGTGGGTCACGATGCCTATAGCCATG
>UREB01000207.1 GCA_900546685.1 uncultured Eubacteriales bacterium
CGGCAAAGATGTTGTCTGAAAGAGCGGATTTGTCCATCTGCTGTGATGGGGCTGCAGAAGAGGCCTATCGTTACGGCCTTCCTTTTCAAACTCTGGTAGGAGATATGGATTCTATCCGGCCGGATCTTTTAGAGGGTTACCAAAATACATACGAGGGGCTGGAAATCATCCAGCTTTCCGTTGAAAAGGACTGGACGGATACGGAATACGCCGTTTCGCATGCCTTGGATCGCGGGTGTACGCATATTACCTTCTGCGGAGGGCTGGGGAAAAGGATGGATCATTCCTTAGGGCAGCTACAAATTTTGTACGGCCTTTGTAAACGGGGCATTCCGCATACGCTATATAGCAAAGATATGTTTGCCTGTATGATCAACGGCGAATATTCGTTGAAAACATTTCCACAGCAAACATTTTCTCTCTTGCCGTTTGCACAAAATTGTTGTATAACGATTGAAGAAGCAAAATATCCTTTATATCATCAGCCTTTGCCCCTGGGGAAGACATTGGGCATCAGTAACCAAGCTTTGGGAGAGCAGGTTTCTATTCAAGTGCATGAAGGCATCGTATTATTGATTGCATTGCAGTCCGTATAAAAGAGGACTTTATCACTTTCTATAAAGGCGGCGTAGTTATGGCAGTAGAAATTTGGGCTCATAGAGGCAATAGTTTTCAATTTCCGGAAAACACGATGGAGGCGTTTGCGTCGGCGCTGGCGCTAGGGGCAGACGGCTTGGAGCTTGATGTGCATTTTACCAGCGATCAACAGATTGTGGTTACCCATGATGAGAGCATCGAGAGAGTCTCAAATGGCTGTGGCCGCGTCGTTGACCAAACATTGGCCCAGTTGCGCAGCTATAATTTTCATAAAACAAAACCGAAATCGGTACAAATGGCAAAGATTCCGCTCTTGGCTGAAGTACTGGAACTGGTAAAGCCTACGCAGGCTATGATCAATATTGAAATTAAATCCGGTATTGTGTTGTACGAGGGCATAGAAAAGGCCGTTTGGGTTCTTGTTCGTGACTTTGGCATGCAAGACCGTGTTCTATATTCTTCTTTTAATCATTTTTCACTCACTACCTTAAAACAGATTGATTCACATACAAAAATCGGATTGTTGTACTCTGAAGCGATGGTGGATCCCGCTCTTTATGCAAAGCATGTACAGGCAGAGGCGATCCATCCCTTTTTCCCGACCTGTTTTGCGCCGGGAGTTATGGAGGGTTGCTTGGCAGAACATATCGATGTAAATCCATGGACGGTGGATGACGCTGAAATGATGCAATCTTTGCAAAAGCTTGGCGTCCACGCGATCATTACAAACGATCCTTCTTTGGCGTTATCCGTTTTGCGTTAATTTCTAGAACCAAAAACAAAGAAAGACGAAACACTATATAATATTGATTCGTATAATATTATATAGTATTATATAAATACTCAGAAGATCTGGTATTTGGTCTTCTGTATATAAATTTTAGGAGGTAGTTTTATGGGAAAGAGGGAACTGACGGAAGATCAGCGCTATGACAGGAAAATCAGGGTTGCATTTTCCTGGGTTAGCATCTTGTTTGAAACGGCGATTACAACCTCGGCTTTCAATACGTTGTTGCTGCAAAAAGAGGGATTTAGCAGCACACAGGTCGGCGTTATTTTGGCTGTTTTTTCTATTATAGGGATCATAGCACCGCCTTTTTGGGGATATTTGGCGGATCGAATCCGGTCTATTCCCAAGGCATTTATCATTGTGTTGTGTATTCAAGGTGTCGTTGTTACCTTTTTACCAATGAGCGGTGGGATCAAAATCGGCGGACTCTCGTTGTTGGCAATCTCCATGCCGCTGTCCAATTTTGTGCGCCAACCTACATTATCCCTGGTAGACGCCTGGATGGTTCAAGCTGTAAATACGACTGAAGGACGAGTCGCTTATGGTTCTGTTCGCCTCTGGGGCTCGGTCGGTTGGGCTGTAGCTTGTCTGATTATGACAAAGATTGCGGACTGGACAAGTGTTGTTGTCCCCTTCTATTTATGTGGGCTCATCTGTATATCCGTGGCGTTCTGGTATTCCGTGTTGGTCAAAAAACTGCCGCTGCGCCAGCCTGAAGAGGAAAATGCAGAGCCGGTAGATCACATCAATCCATTTGTATTGTTCAAAAATTATTATTTCGTTTGGATTTTAATATTTAATTTAATCTTGACGATCTCCTCCAACGCTTCCTTCAACTTTATTCCGTATATGTTTACCGAAATCGGGGCCGATCCAAACCTAGGCGCAGCATCGGTAGGGGTAAAGGCATTGATGGAAGTACCGTTGATGTTTGCTGGCGTCTATTTGGCCCGCAGGTTTAGCATGCCTTCCATGATCGCAACGGTAGGGCTGATGTACTTTGTGGAGCAGTCGCTGTATTCTCTGGCATCAAGTGCTACGATGATTATTGGTGTTCAGCTGATCCAAGGGTTAGCCTATGGCCTGTATGTATCCTGCTCGGTGGACTATGCTTACAAGCTGGCGCCAAAATCCTTAACGGCTTCCGCTCAATCTTT
>UREB01000208.1 GCA_900546685.1 uncultured Eubacteriales bacterium
AGCTGCCACGTAGCGCTTGGCGCCCTTCCAAAACGGCGATATTTGTGGTATACAGCGGCAACGCCTGCTGCATCGTCAATCTTTGTTCAGGATGCCACCCCTCTGCTGGCTGCCGATAAAAATCCTGTCTCATAACAGCACAATGCATATTTTTCAATACATCCAAAGGCTCCACCGGGCAATCCGAGCCGCCGCATACAAGCGCGCCGCTCTCCACCAATGTTTTCCATGCATAGCTGGTTTTGGCGCGTGCCCCTACCCTTTTTTCTGCTATATGCAGATCGTATTCTAAAAAGATCGGTTGAATGTAAGTTGCAATGTCTTCGCGGGCAAACCGTTTCAACAAGGAGCTGTCGGTAATCTGGCAATGTACAATGCCATGGCGGATAGGCTTTGGCTGCTCGCTTTGGACGCGGGCGATACAATCCATTACTGTCTGTATGGTTTTATCACCGATGGCATGTACCGCCACCGGCCAATCATGCTGATGCGCCAAACGGATCATGCCTTCCAATTCCTCTTCTTGGATGGCGGATACGCCTCGCGTACTGCTGTCGTCGCTGTATGGCTCCCTCAGCCATGCAGTACGGGCGCCTAGCGAACCATCGCCTATGATTTTAATAGGCCCTAAACGATATACATCGCTTCCCTGTCCATAAAAAACTTGCTCGTCCAAAAAGCCCTGCAATTCTTCGCAACTGGCAAAGCGGCATTGCTCTACTATGCGCACAGGCAGCTTACCTTCCTGCTCTAATTCCAAATAGGCCTTATGGACTTCCAGCCATCCCAGCCCAGGGATACTTGCCAGGTCGTCACTGTGGATACAGGTAAGGCCGTGTGCAGCCGCCTGCTTGAGCGCTGTCTGGATCATGGCTTTTACCTGTGCCCGCGTCACAGGCCGTTCACGGCGCACCAGTTGCTGGGCTGTTTCATGGAAAATGCCGTTTGGCTTGCCGTCCGATCCCAACTCAAACCGCCCTCCGAACGGCTGCGGCGTATGTTCCGTAATGCCGTATTGCTCTAATGCTTTTGTATTGACCACCGTACAGTGCCCGCAGATTCTGGACAATACGATCGGATGAACGGTAGAGATCCGATCCAAATCCTTTCTTGTCGGAATCCTTTTTTCTGCAAAAAGGTCTTGGTTCCAGCCGCTGCTGTATACAAGCACGCCGTCGGGCACTCGATGTTGCCGCAGAAAATCCTGCACGCGTGCAATGAGCGCTTCAATGGAGTCCAAACCGGACAGATCCACCTGCGTTAGCGTCTCCCCATAATTGAGCACATGCATATGACTATCCCCAAATCCTGGATATATATATCGGTTTTGGGCATCAATCATCTTGGTATTCTGGGTTCTAGCAGCCAACAAGCTGCTATCCCCAACTGCTACAATCTTTCCTTTTTCGATGGCCATCGCCGTCGCATGGGGTGTTTGGCCATCCAGCGTAAAAATGTGTGCGTTGTATACAATGCAGTCCATCCATCCCGCTCCCTTACCATTTGTTATTTTCAGCATAACAACCCATCCTACCTTTGTAAATACCCTCCATTGCAAAGAATTCGGGCGTTTTCTTGTGGTTTCATAGGGGAAATTGTATAATGAATTACCAGGTTTATCATAAGGGAGACGACAAGGATGGAAAGCGTTTTACAGTTCAAAAAAGCCAACTGCAAAAATTGCTATAAGTGCATACGGAATTGTCCTGTTAAGGCCATCGAAGTCAAGGATCACCAAGCCCAGATCATCGAGCGGGAATGTATCTATTGCGGTAAATGCACCCAGGTATGTCCTCAAAATGCCAAAAATGTGCGTAGCGACGTTGAGACTGTTCGCGCCCTTTTGGCAGAGGGAAAACAGTTGGTGGCCAGCGTGGCGCCTTCGTTTATCGCGCATTATCCTGTGCAGGATTTTGCGGCGTTTGCTGCGGCCTTAAAATCGCTTGGGTTTTTAGATGCCCAGGAAACGGCTTCTGGGGCCTATCTAGTGAAAACGGAATATGAGCGCCTGGTGGCAGAGCATTGGAACCATACCATCATTTCCTCCTGCTGTCCCACCATCGTACAGCTCATTGAAAAACATTATCCAAAGGCCCTTCCCTATCTGGCCCCCGTTCTTTCTCCTATGCAAGCCCATGGTCAGGTGCTGCGCAAGCAGTATCCCGGTGCAATTTTGGTATTCATCGGCCCCTGCATTGCCAAAAAGGATGAATGCCAGCGCTATCCCGGCTATATGGATTATGTGCTCACCTTTGATGAGCTCAACCATTGGCTCTCCGATGCATCCGTCTCCTTTGCCTCTACCGAGGAAAAAACAAAGCCTTCTAAGCGACTCTCTCGTTTTTTTCCTGTATCCGGCGGCATTTTGAAAACCATGGCTCCGGATGCGGAGTATCAGTATGTTTGTGTAGATGAAGTGGAAAGCTGTATACAGGCGCTGGAAGAAATCTTATCCGGAGGCCTTGCCCATTGCTTTGTTGAAACGAGTGCCTCCAAGGGGAGCTGCATCC
>UREB01000209.1 GCA_900546685.1 uncultured Eubacteriales bacterium
TGTGTGAGGATCTGCGAAAAAGCGGTTTTGCCAGAGCGATGGTGGATGGTGAGATTATAGATCTGTCGGAAGAGCGGCAAAAGCTGGCAAAAACGAAAAAGCACACCATTTACGCTGTGGTGGATCGTATTGTTGTGCGGGAAGATGCAAAGAGCAGGCTTAACGACAGCCTAGAAACGGCGCTGGCGCTGTCTCAGGGGGTTGTAACGATACAGGATGCTGATACAGGAGAGCAGACCGTAATGAGTTCCAACTATGCCTGCCCAGATTGCGGCATCAGCATGGAGGAGCTGACGCCTCGTATGTTTTCCTTCAACAGCCCTTTTGGAGCTTGCCCTACCTGTTCGGGTTTAGGGACGCTGACAAAGGTAGATCCGGCGCTTATCATTCCGGATAAAAGCAGATCCATCCGGCAGGGCGCAATCAGTATCCCGGGATGGGATACCTCGCAACCGGGCTCGATGGCGGAAATGTATTTTGCGGCCATGGCCAATCATTATGGCTTCTCTTTGGATGTGCCGGTATCGAAACTGCCCAAAGAGATCATTGATCTTTTCCTGTATGGCTCTAAGGAGAAGATAGAGGTCTCCTACGATAAGGCATTTGGAAGCGGAAAGTTTTACAGCGAATTTGAAGGCCTGGTCAATAATATTGAACGCCGATATAAGGAAACACAAAGCGATTATATGAAAGAGGAATATGAGCAGTTTATGGCCAATGTGCCTTGCCCGGACTGCCATGGCGCTAGGCTAAAGCCGGAGGTGCTGGGCGTGACGGTAGGAGGACTTTCCATCGCAGAGCTATCCGATTTGCCTGTTTCAGAGATCAAGCATTTCATCGATCATTTGGAGCTGACGGAGCGCGAAGAAATGATAGCGGGCCGTATTCTCAAAGAAATTAAATCTAGAATTGGTTTTTTGAATGATGTAGGCTTGGAATACATCACGCTGTCAAGGACGGCATATACGTTGTCCGGCGGGGAAGCGCAGCGTATCCGCTTGGCTACGCAGATCGGATCGAGGCTGACAGGCGTGTTGTATATTTTGGATGAACCGAGCATTGGCCTGCATCAGAGAGACAATGATAAGCTGCTTGCTACGCTGAAGAGCCTTCGTGATCTTGGCAATACGCTGATCGTTGTAGAGCACGATGAGGATACAATGCGTGCGGCGGATCAGATCGTGGACATCGGGCCGGGCGCAGGGGAACATGGCGGCGAGCTTGTGGCACAGGGCACAGTGCAAGAAATAGAGGCCTGCGAGGCTTCCATTACGGGCCAGTATTTGTCCGGCAAAAAAGAAGTTGCGATACCAGAGAAAAGAAGAAAACCAACGGGAACCCTGCTTGTTAAGGGGTGCCAGGAAAACAACCTAAAAAATATTGATATTAAAGTGCCGTTGGGAGTGCTGACCTGCATTACCGGCGTTTCGGGCAGCGGAAAGAGTAGCTTTGTCAATGAGATATTATATAAGTCACTGGCGCGAGATCTAAACCGTGCGCGCGTTCGTCCAGGGCATTACGATAGCATGATAGGTCTAGAGCAGCTGGATAAGGTAATTGACATCGACCAGTCGCCCATCGGCCGCACGCCGCGCAGCAATCCGGCTACCTATACCGGTGTATTCGATATGATTCGCGATTTGTTTGCACAGACGCCGGATGCTAAAATGAGAGGTTATAAAAATGGGCGGTTTAGCTTCAATGTAAAAGGCGGACGTTGTGAAGCATGCAAAGGGGACGGTATCGTACGGATCGAGATGCATTTCTTACCGGATATCTATGTGCCTTGCGATGTATGCAAGGGAAAGCGATATAACCGGGAGACGCTGGAAGTCTATTACAAAGGAAAAAACATTGCAGATGTACTGGATATGACGATTGAACAGGCGCGCGACTTCTTTTCGCCAATTCAAAGAATCCACAGGAAGCTGGATGTGCTTTGCCAGGTAGGCTTGGGATATATGCGATTGGGGCAGCCGAGTACCACGCTGTCCGGCGGAGAAGCGCAGCGTGTGAAGCTTGCTACTGAGCTGTCGAAAAGAGGAACGGGACGTACGCTGTATATCTTAGATGAGCCTACTACAGGGCTGCATATTGCCGATGTGGATCGGTTGGTAAAGATCTTGCATCAGCTGGTAGAGGGCGGGAATACCGTGGTGGTCATCGAGCATAATTTGGATGTGATTAAAACAGCGGACCAAATTATAGACTTGGGGCCGGAAGGCGGAGATAAAGGCGGCACCATCGTTGCCACAGGAACGCCAGAGCAGGTAGCCAAGGTAAAGGAAAGCTATACGGGACAGTATCTGGCGCCGATCCTGGAACGCCACAGGAAAAGAAGCATTGCGAAAAGTAAAGATGACACTTGATTTTTTGTGCCTTGTACGCTATAATAGCAGGGCACTTGGGACTTTAGCTCAGTTGGTAGAGCACATCGTTCACATCGATGGGGTCGCTGGTTCGAGTCCAGTAAGT
>UREB01000210.1 GCA_900546685.1 uncultured Eubacteriales bacterium
GCCGTACCAAAGCAAAGCTGTGATTTTGGCAGCAAGGCCAAAAATGGGGACGGCGGGTCGGGGCAGAGCAGGTATAATTGATCTTTGGCACGCGTCATTCCTACATAAAGCAGGCGGCGCTCTTCTTCCTCATCGCATATGCCCTTTGGCGGGATCAGCGGCAGCATCCCCTCCTGCATTCCGCAAAGAAACACAACGGGGAATTCCAGGCCTTTGGCGCCGTGTAGCGTCATCAACGGAACCGCCTCTGATGGATAGGCAGCGCCGCTGGCGCGGGTGATGTCTCCCTCGCTGCCAAAAGCCAAGGCATCGAGCAACGAAGCGGCTGTGGCATGCCCCAGCGCTGCGCCGCGCAGCATGGATAAGGCCTCGCTTTGGCCCAGCAGAGGGATCAGCGCATCCAGCAGCGCGGCCGGTTTTGCTTTGGCCGCTTTGGGAAATTGCGCTTCCATCAGCGAAGCTAGATGGGATAGGCCCAAGGCTTGCAGGGCCATGGATAAAGAAGCGCCGTCCGTCGGGGAAACCGCACGGATCTGTTCCAGCGGAACGCCAAAGGCCATCAGGCAGGTTTGTAAACTATAGCGATCCTGGGGACAGAGCAGCAGACGTAGGTAGGACAATGCTGCGCGCACATCGCTTTCATTTAGATAGGATTCCCGGCCGCTGACGGTGTAGGGGATGCCCTCGGTTTTTAAGCAATGCTCGATTTGCTGCGCTTGTCGATGGGTCCGATACAAAATGGCGATATCGCCAAACCCATACGACGCCTGGCGGGCGCCTTGTCTATGCGCTTCCAGCATTCCGATGCCGCCTACCAATCGGTTGATATGCTTGGCAATGTACAGTGCTTGGTCAAATTCATCCTTAGCTCGCAAGACCTGTACCCGGCCCATCGGAGAGCAGTTGGCATGCAGGTAGCCGCTTTCGCGGTGTACGATGGGCAGGGCACTAAAAAGAATTTCTGGCGCGGAGCGATAGTTTTCGGATAAATGTACGGAATGTAGGGCAGGGTGGTCGCTGGCAAAGCGTGCAAAGCACTGTGCACTGGAACCGCGGAAGCCATAAATGGATTGGTCCGGATCGCCGATGACAAACAGGGAAGCACTTTTCTCCCCCCAAGCCTGGATCAGCCGATATTGTAGGTCGTTGATGTCTTGAAATTCATCCACCAGCAGATGATGAAACATGCGCAGCGCAGCCTTGTCGCGTTTATGAGCGCCGGTAAAGCCTTGCAGCGTCAAAAGCAGCAGATCATCATAATCCGCCAAGCCATAAGCCTGCATTTGTTCTGTGTAGCGATAATAGATATCATCGGTTAAGGGCGTATCCGAGGCCGCCGGCAGCCCGTTTTTGCGGCGGGAAACCGCTTCCAAAAACCGATGTACATTGCCTTTGACCGCCAGAGACTGAAGGCATTCTGCCATTACGGCCTGCTGCATGCTTTGCTCTGCCAGCTGAAAGGGAACCTTCCATTTTGTCAATAACTCATGACAAAGCGCGTGGAAGGTACCAATATGCACGGCTCGTGCATCCTTGGCGTTTGGCAGCGATTCTGATAAACGCTGCCGCATTTCCTTTGCCGCCTTGTTGGTAAACGTTACGGCTGTAATTTGTGAAGGATGCACCCCGGCATGCTTGATCAAATGGAGGATGCGGCAGATCAGCGTGCGGGTTTTGCCCGTACCCGGCCCGGCAGAGACGGCTACGGCACGGTCTTTCGCGCTGACCGCTTCCCACTGCGCCTTGTTTAGTCCATAGTGCGGATCTGGCAGCGCGCTTTGCGTGCCTTTGCCCGGCATTTCGAGGGAATGAGCCGCTTTTTTTGCTGTTTTACGGGGCTTTTTGGGGGCCGCTTTAGCAACGCCGCCCGGCAGAAAACTCATTTGGCCGCTGTATTTGGCAATTTCCTCAGCTGTCAAGATCTTGACCTTGCCATACTCGCCGTCATAGCCCGGCTGCATTTCCACAGAACCGCTGCGCAACCGGCGGATGCTCTCCGCCACCAACGGCCCGGCAGCCTGCTCGATGTCCTCCGGGGGCACTTGGCGTAGGATAGAAAGCTCCGGCCCCAAGGCAGAAAGGGCAGCCTGATAGGCGCGTTGTACCTTTACGCTGTTCGGCCCTACGCCCAAGGTAGAAGCGATGACCTCTGGCAGGGGGATTAGGCTTTCATAATGCCGGGCGGTTTTCGGGCGGCTTCCTTCCGGGCGATCCGCCAATTCATCAACGCGATGCAGCACGCCGACGGTAATCTTCTGCCCGCAGACGGGGCATACGCCGCCAAGCTCGTTGGTTTCCTGCGGCGATAGGCATACTTTGCATATGCGATGGCCATCCAAATGGTATTTGCCCTCTTCCGGGAAAAATTCCAGCGTACCGCCGAACCCTGCCGTATCAGGATGGGCCAGCGCCTGACGCATATCCGCATAAGAGAGGCCGCAGTCAAAGATATTTGCCTCACGGGCCAGGTGGTG
>UREB01000211.1 GCA_900546685.1 uncultured Eubacteriales bacterium
GACGCTCTTCCGATCTTGCACGGGCAGTTTCTGAAAAACTAATAGAGCTTGGCGCGCAGAAAATCGTGATCGGTTTGCCTAAAAATATGAACGGTACGGAAGGCCCTGCAGCTGAAAAATGCCGGGCATTTGGAGAGATGCTAGGAAAATTTTTGGATATCGAGCAAGTATATTCCGATGAAAGGTTGACAACCGTGCAGGCGCAGCGTACGTTGATAGGAGCCAACGTATCGAGAAAAAAACGAAAAAATGTAGTGGATAAATTGGCAGCGCAACTCATTTTACAAAACTATTTGGATGCACAGGGGGTTATGCGTTGAAACACAACTGGCAGGATTCCTTTGTGGTCAGGTTGGCCAACGGGAAAAACCAGCAAATGGAATATAGGCTCTGGGCCATTATGCAGCATGATGGAAAGCAATATCTCATAATGCGAGCGGAGGACAATCCGCTTTTGATGGAGGATATTATGCTGTTGCAGCTCGATGCCAATGATAAGAATGAGACATATACAGTTGTCAGCGATTTGGCACCGTTTGCAAAGATCTTGCACAATACGCTGGGCGTAAATACTTCGATACACTGAGAAGGAGAGAAAGACAATGGCATTGTTTCGAAAAAATCCTTTTACTTCGGCCATCAAACAGTATCATTTTTATGAAGCGTTTCAAGAATATCTTGTGGACGAGGATGGCTGTGAAGAACAGCTGCAGACGTTGATGGAAAAGGATAAGACAGCAGCACAGGACTTTAATAACTACCTGGAAGTATGGAATGATTTTCGACAAGCAGTCGTCGAGGGCGATTGGGATAAGGCCGATGCAGTGATGGAGAAGATGGAAGCATCCGATCTATATACAAGGGAAGATCTGAAGCATGTGTTGGTGGACTTGGCAGACAAGACAAGCAATTACAATTGCTTTACCATGTATTGGAAGCTGATTGAGGATAAGGATTCCAACAGCGAGCTGGATGAGGCCGTCAACCTGTTGCTGGAATGCCTGCCGGATTGCCCTGAGGCATACGATCAAGCGTTGGACTTTTTGCAGCAAATGATCGATAGCACCTCGAAACTACGAGAAAAACTTACCTATGTGGAACGTGCACTCTCCATTTTTGAGCGCCCTAACTGTAAAGTAGATATTGAGAGAGCGGCTCAATTTATTGCGATTGCCAAGGCGATCAATCCCAAAAGCCAATCCGCGCACAAAGTGGAGATGGCCTTGTACCGTACCGATATGGTGGCATTGGGGCAGGTGCGCCCGCTGGTGGACGCGGGGGAGCTTCAGCAAGCAGTGGATCAGCTTTTGGAAAAGAGCAGGGACCTGCCGCGTAGAATCATAACGCGAGCCATTACAGGGAATTGGGAGGATGCAGAAACCTTTTATCACCTGGGACAGTGTTTATATGATACGACCAAAGATCCCACTGACGCGTTCTACATTGCATCTGCTGTATGGCATAGCGAGTTGAGAGAGCACGACCAGATTTTGCAGGAAAGCATGGAGCTTGGCTTAACAGCAGTTGACCAAATGCCGGACAATGTGCCATACATGGCAACGCTGTTGGATCAGCTGTATCTTGTGCGTCCGTTCCCACTGCCGGATGAGGTAGCAAAGGAATACTGTGAGAAGGTATTGGCGATCGATCCCGAAAATGAAATTGCGATTGAATGTATGAAAATTTACGAAGAACAAAAGGAAGAAGCAGCGCTAGAGATCGAGGGCCCAGAAGAAAATTGATTCTTGCATATCATCACAGGCTTATGATATAATAACTCGGATTAAAACACACCTGTTGGTATACTCCCGCCTTGTGCCCTGTTGTAGGGTTGACGGAGAAAAGCCACAGGGAGGGTAACAAGGAGGAAAAAATGTCTGTTATTTCCATGAAACAACTACTGGAAGCGGGCGTACATTTTGGACACCAAACGCGCCGCTGGAACCCGAAGATGGCAAAGTACATCTTCACCGAACGCAATGGTATTTATATCATTGACCTTCAAAAGACCGTACGCAAAGCGGAAGAAGCTTATATGTTTATCCGCGACGTGGCAGCGCAGGGCGGTTCCGTACTGTTTGTTGGTACAAAAAAGCAGGCGCGTGAAAGCATCGAGCAGGAAGCAAAACGCTGCAATATGTTTTATGTAAACAATCGTTGGTTGGGCGGCATGCTTACCAACTTTAAGACTATCCGCCAGAGCATCGCACGTTTGACCCGTATCAACAATATGGAGAAAAACGGTGATTTTGAAGCGTTTACGAAAAAGGAAGTCAGCAAACTGGTGCTGGAACGTGAAAAACTGGAGAAAAACTTAGGTGGTATCAAAGAGATGCGCCAGTTGCCGAGCGCGCTGTTTATCGTTGATCCCCGTAAAGAGCACATTGCGATTTCCGAAGCACGCAAGCTCGGGATTCCGATCGTCGGCATTTGCGATACCAACTGCGATCCGG
>UREB01000212.1 GCA_900546685.1 uncultured Eubacteriales bacterium
TTTTCAATTATATAGTGGAAAAACAAGCGTAAATCATACGCGTAATTCAGCCTGGTAAGCACCGTTGTAGTCGGCTCAATGCCTCGAAAGAAATCTTGGCAACATGGAGGCAGCGTTTGTATCAGTGTGCGCAAACGTTCCGTTCGCTGACGTGCTATTTTTGTATGATAAGAGATAGACGTATCTTTCATAAGTAAAACCTCATTGATCGAGAAAACTATTATAATCATCATAGCAAATATCGAAATTTTGTCAATAACTTTTCGTAAAACATGAGTTTTGCGCATAGTTATAAATTGGAAAAAAGGAGAGAATGGCACTTCTCTCCTTTTTTCCTCTTTATTTTCGATGTGAAGCAATTGCTCCAGTGGCCAATTTGTCAGCACGATTGTTATAGGGATTGTCTGCATGCCCCTTGACCTTGTGAAAACGAACTGTGTGATAATGTGTAAGCTCCAAAAGCTTTTGCCAATAATCAATATTTTCCACCGGCTTTTTATCCGCTTTTTTCCATCCTCTCGCTTGCCAGCTTGTCAACCAATTTTTGGTGAAAGCATTGTAAAGATATGCGCTGTCCGTATAGACATCCACATCACATGGCTCTTTTAAGATCGCCAAGCATTCTATACAGGCTTGAAGCTCCATCTTATTGTTTGTGGTATGTGGATCAAAACCGCTCAGCTCTTTTTTATGGGCATTGTACATAAGAATGCCACCCCAGCCTCCTGGACCAGGATTTCCGCTGCACGCACCATCACAATAGATCGTTACTTTTTTCACGCAATTGTCCCCTATTCCTTATAGCTGATTGAATTTTTCCGTGCAACGATCTACACAATCCATCACAGCCGCGCGGAATCCGCGATCCTCCAAGGCCTGTACGGCTACTATGGTTGTTCCTGCGGGCGAACAGACGGCATCCTTGAGCGCTCCCGGATGCTCTTTTGTCTCTAAAACCATTTTAGCTGCCCCTAAAACAGCCTGGGCTACTACACGATAGCCAATATGCCTTGGCAAGCCCCATTTGCAGGCGGCATCCGCCAAAGCCTCAATATACATATACGTATAGGCTGGGCTACTTCCTGCAACTCCGGAAAAAATAGCGATGTGCTTCTCTTCCAGCACCTCTACCTGGCCCATCTGCGCAAATACGCTTTGAATATAGATGAATTCTTCTTCCGTCAAATCATTTTCTGCACATAGACAACTCATGCCTTCCCCAACAAGCAATGGCGTGTTTGGCATTACACGCAGAACGCGCCCTTCGTTCCCTAAAGAGGCTTTTAGTTTTACATTGGTCCACCCTGCAACGATGGAAATAAACGCCTTAGAAGCGTTTACAGCGGGCCTAATATCAACCATGACATCGCCCAAATACTGCGGTTTAACGGCAAGAAAAATAATATCGCTCTTTTCCACCACTTCTCGGTTAGATTTCGCTGCAACAAATCCGATCTCTTTTGCCTTTTTCTCTAGTTTGTTGGGATCCAAAGCAGAAACGATGATATTTTCGGGCTTTGAAAGGCCGGAAGATAGCATGCCTTTATAAATGGCACTTGCCATATTGCCGTTGCCAATAAATCCGATTTTCTTATCAATGCTCATACCTTTTGCTTCGATACTCATTTACCCCGCTTCCTTTCTATAGGACAGAATTTACAATGTGCCTTTATTATATCTGCTTGCAGAAGGTAAAGCAAGAAAAGGAAGAAATGCAAAAGTATTCTTGACGAAATGCAAAAAAAATGATACCATATTCTCGTTTGATTTAGGGGTATGGTGTAACGGTAGCACGAAGGTCTCCAAAACCTTTTGCGAGGGTTCAAATCCTTCTACCCCTGCCAAAAATCCCATTTTTGGGATTTTTCTTTTTTATGCATATGAAAAGGGTGCCAATCAGCAACCGCTGAACAGCACCCTTTACATTTCTTTTCTTACTTTGCAAAATCCACGGCCCGGGTTTCCCGAATCACATTGATTTTAATCTGGCCCGGATAATCAAGCTCTTGCTCAATTTTCTTAGCAATATCCCTTGCCACAAGGATCATCGTTTCATCGGTAACATTCTCCGGCTTCACCATAATGCGAATCTCTCTGCCGGCCTGAATGGCAAATGAACGCTCTACGCCATCAAACGAATTGGCAATTTCCTCCAGCTTTTCAAGACGTTTGATATAGTTTTCCAACGATTCCCGCCTGGCGCCCGGACGTGCAGCACTGATGGCATCTGCGGCCTGTACCAAGACCGCCTCCAATGTGGTGGCTTCCACATCGCCGTGATGTGCTGCAATACAGAGCTGAACATCTGCATTTTCACGGTATTTTTTCGCAAGATCAACGCCGATCTGCGCGTGCGGCCCTTCAATCTCATGATCAGCGGCTTTGCCGATATCATGCAGCAAACCGCCACGCTTTGCCAGAGCTACGTTGCCACCCAGCTCAGAGGCCATTA
>UREB01000213.1 GCA_900546685.1 uncultured Eubacteriales bacterium
CCTGATCAAGCCGATCATGGATCTCACCGCTGCTGCTTAAGCTAAAACCAATCTATAAAAAAGAGCCCTATTAAGGGCTCTTTTTTATCTTATATGGGATAATCTACGCGTATATCGGATCATCCAAAACACTACGACCACCGCAACGATTACCTCTGTGATTGGCATGGCAAACCACAGCGCCGAGCCGCCAAACAGTTGTGGCAGCATATAGATCATGATGCCGCTGATGACAATGCCGCGCGCCACCGAAACAAAGAACGAAGCGCCTGCTTTCATAATGGATTGAAAGTAATATGTAGAGAAAATATTCAGTGGCAGCAATAGGAACGATATCCCGTAGCTTCGCAAAATGCCCGGTGCAATGGCCAAAACACTCGCCGTAGGCGCCATGAAGATACAAATGAATAGATTGGGCACGGCCAATATAACCGCTGTCCACAGCAAGCTAAAAATTGCCACTGTCTGTAAGGCATACTTTAGTGTTTCTTGAATTCTCTTGCCCTGCTTTGCTCCATGATTGATAGAAATAATAGGCTGGGCAGCTTGTCCTACGCTGTATGCACAGCACTGTACCAGAGTGCTGATGTTCACAATGATCCCATATACGGAGAGAGCATCTGTTCCGAAATAATGCATGATTTGACGGTTGAACATCATCGTCAAAATCCCCATAGCAATATCGATAAAAAATGTAGAAAATCCGAGCGTCAGGATGCGCTTACTCCTCCAAAAAACTTTATGCGGCAATACCAAGCGCAAGGTGTTTTTCTTGGAGAAAAAGTGTGACAACATGACAAGAAAAGTAATCAACGAACCCAATGCGGTGGCAAGCCCTGCACCATAGATGCCAAGGTTGCAGGTAAAGACGAATACATAGTCTCCTACCACATTGAAAATACCGCCGGCCAACACTGCGCCTGTTGCCAGGGCAGGCCGGTTATCGTTCCGCAAAAATGCTGCAAACATCTGGTTAAACACAAACAGAGGGATTGCAAAACGGATCGGCTTCATATAATCTTGCGCCAGGGGCAGCAGTGCCTCGTTTGCACCAAACAGCATCAGTAAAGGCTCTTCAAAAAACACAATCGCCACCCAGCTGGCCACTGCAAACAACACGGTGCCGATAAAGGCAACGGTAAAAAATTCATTGGCCTCTTCCTTTGTGCTTTTTCCTCTTGCATGGCTGTATAAAACAGAGCCGCCAATCCCTGTAAGCAAACCCAGGCTGTAAATAATATTCCATATGGGTGCTACCACCGCCAGTGCCGCTGTGCCTGTGGGGCCTTGATACTGGCCCACCATCGCCATATCCACAATGCTGTAAATAGACGTGATCATAGCACTTCCAAAAGCAGCCACCAAATACTTGAAATAGATGTTTTTCACTTTTCCTTGCAAATGATCCATTGTCTACCTCCTATAAAATAAAAAGCCGGATAATCAACAGGGTTCATCCCGTTGCCTTATCCAGCTTATCATTGCTTATAAATGACATGCCCTCCGGCAAAATGATACCGAACGGTAGCAATCTTAGAATAAAAGAATTTTAAAAGCAAGCGCTTTTTTACGCTATTTTTTTGCGGTTTCTCTCTAGTATCCCTTTTCCTTTTCCACCTGCCTTATGCGTTTCAAATTTTCCTTTTCCACATCGTTGAGCAGCTTTGTTCCTATTTTTTCATCGTATTCCTTTGGCGTATATTTTGGTTCATACCACATTTTTCCTAAAAAATGATAGAAGATATCCTTATTATCAAACATTCTACCATGTACCGCGTAATAGGTGTTTCTTCCCAAATGCAGCACCTCCTTAGGGCACTTTCGAAGAAAATCCATATCCAACACCTTGGCATCGCTGTACAATTCCTTATCATAATTGGTAATATCGGTGATCCCTAGCATACGCTCGTAATAATAGTTCAGATCCGGATGATTATAATACTTTCCTTTGGCGCTGATTTCCCACTTTTGCCTCAAGCGCTCTTCCTCATCCGCAGAAAAGTGTGGAACCATGGCCAAGTAATCCTGTTTTGTCTTTTCCTTTGGCGCTGCGGTTGCCTTAGGCTTTGTCGTAGCTTTTGCCGGCTTTTGCGTCGGGGTAATCGTCGCCGTTATTGTTGGCGCGGATGTCTCAGCCGGCGTGGCCGCCGCGGTTGTGTGCACAGGTGTTGCCGTCGGCACATCCATCTGTATTGGTTTCTCTTGCCCGCATGCGGCGCATGTGCTTAGCATTGCTATACACAATAGTGTGCAAAGGCTGCACTTACCTGCATCTTTCATTCTGTCTCCCCCTATTTATCGCTGACTTTGATAGGTAACCTGCCCCTGCATGGCTGTCATACAAACATTCGTATTCAAAAGTTCATTTGGATTTTGCAGAATATCACGGTCTAACATGACAAAGTCCGCCCACTTTCCGATGGATAAGCTGCCACGTAGCGCTT
>UREB01000214.1 GCA_900546685.1 uncultured Eubacteriales bacterium
CCGATCTGCAGCAGGGCACGTGCAAAGGAGATCAGCTGCTTTTGGCCGGTGGACAGACGGTTGCCGCCCTCACCTACCTGGGTTTGATACCCTTCTGGAAGATGATCGATAAACGGGGCAGCAGAAACCTGCTCTGCGGCCCAGCGCACCCGTTCCATAGAGGCGGTGGGGTCGCCGTAGCGGATATTGTCTGCAATGGTACCGGAGAACAGATGAGGCGCCTGCAATACATATCCCAAGTGCGACTGCAAAAAGGCTTGGGAATGGGCGCGGATATCCACCCCGTCTAAGAGGATGCGGCCGCTGGTCGGCTCATAAAAACGGCAAAGCAGGTTGACTATGGTGCTTTTGCCGCTGCCGGTCTGACCGACCAGCGCAATGGTCTGCCCCGGGGATACATGTAGGTTGAAATGTTTTAAGACAACGGGGCCGTCGCCATAGCGGAAGGTAACGTCTTCAAAGACGACTTCTCCTCGGACGGGCACCCAATTTTCTTTTTTCGGAGCAAAGGCATCTCCCTCTGTTTCAAGCGAAGCAGGCGTGTCCACGATCTCGGGTTCGGTATCGAGCAGCGTAAAGACGCGCTCGGCAGAGGCCTGCGCCATCTGCATTTCGCCAAAAATACGTGCCAGCTGTTGCATAGGATCGAAAAATTGCAGCGAATAGCTGGCAAATGCGGAGATGGTGCCAAACCAAATGAGCCCTTCGTGTTGTAGGATGCCGCCGCGCCAAAGCGCCAACGCCCCGCCGATGCTGCCCAGCAGCATGACAAGGGGCAGATAGGTAGCATTGAGATGGGCGGCCTTGCGCGAAACCTTGCGCATATGCCCAGCTAGCCCGGAAAATTCCTCTAAATTTTTCTCCTCGCGCACGAGGGATTTTGTTGTAGCCGCGCCCATGATGGATTCGTTCAACGCGCCGGTGATGCGGGAATTGGCCTTGCGGACCTGGCGTTGGCTTTTGAAAATACGCCGCTGGAAATAGACGGTCACGATGCCAAGCGGAGGAATGACAAGCAATACATAGCCTGTGATGCGCGGGCTGATGGAAAACATAGCAATGAGAGCCCCGCCCATCCGTGCAACGGCCCAGAGGATGTCCACCAGGCTCCAAGCGATGGTTTCGGAAAGCCGAGCCGTGTCGCTGGTCATCCGCGCCATGATATAGCCCACCGGGGTACGGTCATAATAGGAAAAGCTTAGCTGCTGGAGGTGATGGAAGCTCTTCTTACGGATGTCGTAGCTGATACCCTGCTCGATGCGGCCGGCCTGTTTGATAAACAGCCAGACACAAAAGGCCAACAAAGCTGCCAGAGAAATGGAGGCTACCAGAAAAGGAACCAGGCCGTCCAGGGTATGCTGGCCTATGAAATGATCGATGGCATAGCGGGTCAGCAGCGGAAAGATGGTCTCGCCAAGGCCCAGGAATATATCCGCAATGCCAAGCTGGATCATCAGTCCCCGATAAGGGCGCGCAAAGGCAAACAGGCGTTTCCAAAGCGAAAGGCTGATTTTTTCTGAATAATCCTTTTCTTCCAAATGGCTTTGCATCAGTCCTGCCCCCTCTCTAAGGGCTCCTTGGAGGCCCCTTGCAGACGCCAGAGTTTGGCATATAGGCCGTTTTTTGCCAACAGCTCCTCGTGTGTGCCTCGCTCGGCAATTCGACCCTGCTCTAAAATGAGGATCTGATCTGCCTGCCAGACAGAATTTACACGATGGGAAATGATAAAAGTTGTAGCCTTATGGCGTCGTTTGGCCAGTGCTGCGCGGATGGCGGCATCCGTTTCGGTATCCAGGGCCGAAAGAGAATCGTCAAAGATCATGATGGGCGTATCCTGCAACAGCATCCGAGCGATGGCCACACGCTGTTTCTGTCCGCCGGAAAGCGTGACGCCCCGTTCGCCAACCAGGGTTTGATACCCTTGTTCAAAGGAAAGGATGGAGTCGTGAAGGCTGGCCATCTTGGCGACGGATTGGACGTCTGCTTCCCGGCTGGAGGGGCGCGTGATGGCGATGTTATCGAATACGGAACGCGAATAGAGGAAGGGCTCTTGCAGTACGATGCCTACATGCTTTCGCAGCCAGGCACGCTGGATGCCCGTAGAGGGCCGCCCATCAAAAAGAATACGGCCGCTGGTGGGGTCATACAGGCGTTGCAAAAGCAACATGAGGGTGGTTTTGCCACTGCCCGTGGCGCCTAGGATTGCGACGGTCTGCCCGGGCTTTACTGCAAAGCTGATATCGTGCAGCACAGTTTGCCCTTCCTGATAGCCAAAACTGACATGGTCAAACTCAATCGCCCCGGAAATATCCGGGGCAGCGCTGCCCGGCGTGTCTGTTTCTATAGGGGTTTTCAAAATATCGTTGATGCGTTTTAGCGCAACGCTGGTTTTACCAAGATCAGCTAAAATGCGGCCCATTTGGCGAACGGGCCACAGC
>UREB01000215.1 GCA_900546685.1 uncultured Eubacteriales bacterium
AGCATAGGGTATCCGGTCATCGTGCGGCCTGCGTTTACGCTGGGGGGCACAGGCGGCGGCATTGCCGATACGCCGGAGGCGCTGCATGAAATTGGGGGCAACGGGCTCAGGCTTTCGCCCATCACGCAGATTTTGGTGGAAAAGTGCATTTCCGGCTGGAAGGAAATCGAGTTTGAGGTGATGCGCGACAGCCGGGGCAACGTCATTACCATTTGCAGCATGGAAAACTTTGACCCGGTGGGCGTACATACCGGCGACAGCATCGTGGCGGCGCCGGCGCTGACGCTTTCGGATAAGGAATGCGGCATGCTGCGCCAGGCAGCGCTGGATATTGTGTCCGCGCTAGAGGTGGAGGGCGGCTGCAACTGCCAGTTTGCGCTAAAGCCGGACAGCTTTGAATACGCGGTCATCGAGGTAAACCCGCGGGTGAGCCGTTCGTCGGCGCTGGCCAGCAAGGCGACAGGGTATCCCATCGCCAAGGTGGCGACCAAGATCGCCATTGGCTATACGCTGGACGAGATCAAAAACGCTGTGACCGGGCAGACGTATGCCTGCGTGGAGCCGGCGGTGGACTATGTGGTCGTGAAGTTCCCGAAATGGCCGTTTGATAAGTTCGTGTACGCCAAGCGCACGCTGGGCACGCAGATGAAGGCTACGGGCGAGGTTATGGCCATTGGCACCAGCTTTGAGCAGGCACTGATGAAGGCGGTGCGCGGGTGTGAGATCGGGCTGGATAGCCTGAACCATGAAAAGATGATGGCGCTGACGGATGATGAGGTGCGCGCCAAAATCGACGAATGCGATGATGAGCGCCTGTTTGCGGTGTTTGAAGCCATCAAGCGCGGCATTCCGCTTTCCTATATCTATGACAGGACAAAAATCGATCTTTGGTTCCTATCCAAGCTGGAAAACCTGGTGAACATGGAGAGGCGGCTTCAAAACGAGTCCTTGACGCAGGGGCTGTATAAACAGGCCAAGCACCTGGGGTATCCTGACCATACGATAGAGCGCCTATCCGGGCAGAAAATCCAGGAAAAGGCCCGGCCGGTGTATAAGATGGTGGATACCTGCGCTGCGGAATTCCCGGCCGAAACGCCGTATTTTTATGCGACCTACGATGAGGAAAACGAAGCCGCGCACTTTATAGAGGCGCAGCCTAAGGAGAAAAAGACGGTGCTGGTCTTTGGTTCTGGGCCCATCCGCATCGGGCAGGGCATCGAGTTTGACTATTCGTCGGTACACTGCGTATGGGCGCTGAAAAAAGCGGGATACGAGGTCGTGATTGTCAACAACAATCCGGAAACCGTTTCCACGGACTTTGATACGGCGGACCGATTGTATTTTGAGCCGCTGACGCCGGAGGATGTGCAAGGCATCATCGACACGGAAAAGCCGTATGCGGCGGTGGTGGCCTTTGGCGGGCAGACGGCCATCAAGCTGACCAAATATATCCAGAATATCGGGCTGAAGATTTTGGGCACCCAGGCGGATAGCATCGACATGGCAGAGGACCGCGAGCGGTTTGATGAGCTGCTGGAGCGTCTGCACATCAAGCGGCCGGAGGGCACGACGGTGATGACGACGGACGAGGCGCTGGCAGCGGCGGAGCGCATCGGGTATCCGGTTTTGATGCGCCCGTCGTATGTGTTGGGCGGCCAGAACATGATCATCGCGTTCAACGAGCAGGACATTCGCGAGTATATGGCGATCATCCTGGCCCAGCACATTGAAAACCCGGTCTTGATTGATAAGTACCTGATGGGCATCGAGATTGAGCTGGACGCCATCTGCGACGGGGAGGATATTCTGATTCCCGGCATTATGCAGCACGTAGAACGCGCAGGCATCCATTCCGGGGACTCCATCGCCGTCTACCCGGCCTGGCAGTTGGAAGATACGATGATCCGCCGCGTGGTGGATTGCAGCAAGCGCTTGGCGGTGGAGATGAAAACGCTGGGCCTGGTCAACATTCAATATTTGATTTACGAGGATGAATTGTATGTCATCGAGGTAAATCCGCGTTCTTCGCGCACCATTCCGTATATCAGCAAGGTGACGGGCGTGCCAATGGTGGATTTAGCCACGCGCGCGATGCTGGGCGAAAAGCTGCGTGAAATGGGCTATGGGACGGATCTGGCGCCCATTTCCCCGTATGTGGCGGTGAAAGTACCGGTCTTTTCTTCGGAAAAGCTGGTGGATGTGGACACGCACCTGGGGCCGGAAATGAAATCCACCGGCGAGGTGCTGGGCATTGCCAACACCATGGAGGAAGCGCTGTATAAAGGATTGATCGCAGCGGGCTACCAGATGAAAAAGACCGGCGGCGTTTTGATGACCATCCGCGATACTGACAAGCCGGAGATCGCGGAGATCGCTAAGCAGTTCCAAGAGCTTG
>UREB01000216.1 GCA_900546685.1 uncultured Eubacteriales bacterium
GGCGGCGTGGCGGATGCGTTTGCACTTACAGAAAAATTTGAAGCCAAGCTGGAACAGTTCAGTGGCAGTTTGATGCGCGCTGCTGTGGAGTTGGCGCGCGATTGGCGCAGCGATAAGGCGATGCGTAATTTGGAAGCGATGCTGATCTGTACGGATGGTGAAGAGCTGCTGGTGGTTTCCGGCAGTGGGGAGGTTATCGATGCGGACGATGGCATTACGGCCATTGGCTCGGGCGGCAACTTTGCGCTGGCAGCGGCCAGGGCGCTGGTACGCAATACCGACCTATCCGCCAAAGAGATCGCCAGAAAAGCCATTGAGATTGCAGGGGAAATCTGTATCTTTACCAACGACCATATCACAGTAGAGGAGGCGTGACCATGGCAGAATTGACGCCGCGGCAAACCGTAGAGGAACTGGATAAATATATCATTGGCCAGGCAGGGGCAAAGCGTGCCGTTGCCATTGCGCTGCGAAACCGGTATCGCAGAAGCTTACTGCCCGAAGAGGTGGCAGAGGAGATCATGCCCAAAAATATCATGATGATGGGGCCGACGGGCGTAGGGAAAACCGAGATTGCCCGTAGGCTTGCCAAATTGGTAAAGGCTCCGTTTGTTAAGGTAGAGGCAACGAAATTTACCGAGGTTGGCTATGTGGGCCGTGATGTAGAATCCATCATACGGGATCTTGTAGAAGCCTCCATCCATATGGTGAGGGAGGAACGCATTAACGGCGTTTCCGAAAAGGCAAAGGCAGCGGCAAAGGAAAGATTGATAGATCTGCTGATGCCTAAAGAGGATAAACCCGAGGAAAAACCCAAACCGCAGTATCCGTTTGCGGCGCTGTTTGGGCCGACGGCGTCTACCAATGAGCCGGCCAAAACGGAGACGCCGGAGGAGATTTCCGTGCGTGAATCCACCAGAAGCGCCATTGAAATGCAGTTAGATGCGGGACTTTTGGAAGATCAAATGGTAGAATTAGAAGTAGAGGACAAACCGAACATGGATTTGTCTCAAGCAGGTGTAGATATAAACCTGGGAGAGATTATGGGCGGTATGATGCCGAAAAAGACAAAGATCCGCAAACTCTCCGTATCCGAAGCGCGCCGCGTTTTGGAACAGGAAGAGGGCGATAAGCTCATAGATAGAGAGGATATTAACGGCGAAGCGCTCAAGCGCGCAGAAACCGAGGGCATCGTATTTTTGGATGAGATTGATAAAATCGCGGGTCGTCAAACGGCGGGCGGCGGTGGCCCGGATGTTTCCCGTGAGGGCGTGCAGAGGGATATTCTTCCCATTGTGGAAGGCAGCACGGTGAATACCAAGTATGGCCCGGTAAAGACCGATCATATGCTGTTCATTGCGGCAGGGGCGTTTCATGTGGCAAAGGTGGAGGATCTCATTCCCGAACTGCAAGGCCGCTTCCCCATCCGCGTAACGCTGGATTCTTTGTCCGTAGAGGATTTCAAACGCATTTTGGTAGAGCCCGAAAATGCGCTGACAAAGCAATATGCCGCTTTGCTAGGCACGGAGGGCCTCCAGCTGAAATTTACGGACGATGGCATAGACGCAATCGCGGAATTTGCCTATGAATCCAATGAAAATTCTGAAAACTTAGGCGCTAGACGTCTGCAGGGAATCTTAGAGCAGCTCTTGGAGGAAGTTTCCTTTGAGGCAGACACCATGCAGGGAGAGGTCGTCATCGACAAAGAGTATGTGGAGTCACGGCTCAAGCATCATATGGACCTGGCAGCGCTCAAGAAATATATCTTATAAAATGAAAAGAGAGGAATCACTTGGAAGAAAAGAAAACGACAAGTAGGCGCCGTACACGAAGGCCTGCGGCAAAAGCAAAGGGCGCCGAAACAGCCAAGGCTACGACGGGCACAAAGGCTGTGGAAACAACAAAAACAGCTGCCAAGACGACGGTAAGACGAAAGACAACAAAGCAGGCAGCAGGCAGCAAGCGCAAGGCCAACGCAAATCAGCCGACGGTACGTATCATCCCTCTGGGAGGCATCGGCGAGGTTGGCAAAAATATGACGGTGATTGAATATGAAAATGATATCATCGTTGTGGACTGCGGGATGACTTTTCCGCAATCCGATATGCTGGGGATTGATTATGTCATACCGGATGTATCTTACCTGGCAAAAAATAAGGAAAAGATTCGTGGTTTTTTGTTTACCCATGGGCATGAGGATCATATCGGCGCTACGCCCTTTATCCTGAAGGATTTCAAAAATGTGCCGATCTACGGCGGACGGTTGACCTTGGCTCTGATCGAACATAAAATGGAAGAGCACCGCATCAAGGGCATCAAGAGCAATGTCATTAAACCTGGATCTAAAGTGAAACTGGGCTGCTTTACCATCACCTTTTTGAAGGTAAGC
>UREB01000217.1 GCA_900546685.1 uncultured Eubacteriales bacterium
GGGACGCGGCGGAGCTGATGGTGGTGCTGGGCGAATCGGCACTGACCGAGACGGACCGGGCCTATGCGGCCTTTGCCGAGGCGTTTGAGCAGCAATACCTGGGCCAGGGTTTTGAAACGGAGCGCAGCATCGAGCAGACGCTGGATCTGGGCTGGGCGCTGCTGCGCATGCTGCCAAGGCAGGAGCTGGTGCGCATCAAGCCGGAATTTTTGGCGCGCTATTACGATGCGCAAAAGGAGGAAGCCTAAATGGCCGGGCCGATGGCGCCGCCCACGCGCATGCAGCTGGGCCGTATCAAACGGCAGCTGGCCACCGCCCGGCGCGGGCACAAGCTGCTCAAGGATAAGCGGGATGAGCTGATGCGCCGGTTTTTGGCGCTGGTCTCTAAGGCCCGGCGGCAGAGGGAGACGGTGCAAAAAGCGCTTTCTGCCTATTACCAGGCGATGGCCGCCGCCCGGGCCGAGATGGGCCAAGCCGCCTATTTTGCGGCGCTGTGCTGGCCGGGGCCGCCGCTTACCGTGGAGACCGGCACGCAAAAGGCGATGGGGGCGGTGCTGTGCACGCTGCGGGGGCAGGCCCCGCCGCAGCCGGCGCTATGCCTGGAAACGGCGGGCCTGAAAGAGGGGATGGCGCAGCTTTGCGCGCTGTGGCCCGAGCTGCTGGCCCTGGCCGAGATGGAAGAGAACATCCGGCGTTTGGGGCGGGAGATTGAGCGCACGCGGCGGCGGGTGGGGGCGCTGGAGCATGTGCTGATCCCCGACCTGGAGCAGGCGCAGCGCCGTATCCGCATGCAGCTGGAGGAAAACGACAGGGCCAACAACACGCGGCTGTTGAAGGTAAAGGATTTGGTATTGCAAAACGCACACAAGCGATAAAGAAAAACAAGCCCATGCGGGCTTGTTTTTTCATTCGTCCGCGCAGCACCTGCCGTAGCTTTCCAATAGGCGCAGCGCGGCTTTCAGCATGCTGGGGGTGCGGATGTCTGCGCTGCTTTGCAAAAGCGCCCCCTGCACCTCCGGCGGCAGGGCGTTGACCAGGGGCATAAGGCTGGGGTCGATATAGGCCATGGGCATCACCTCCTGATGCCAGTATACCCGGATGGGCGGGCGTTCACACGCGCGTGCCGGTACGCATAGGGTATAGCATAGGAGGCGAGCGCCGATGGAAGAACTCATCAGCCAGGCCTTGCAGGAGGATATGCACATCGTCGTGCTGGCGCTGTATGTGTTGGGCACGGTGCTAAAGCGCATCAAAGCCGTGCCGGACTGCCTGATTCCGGTATTTTTGGCGGGCATCGGCATGGTGCTGGGCTTTTTGGTGGAGGGCGGCGTGCAGGGCGTGAT
Organism: uncultured Eubacteriales bacterium; assembly: GCA_900546685.1. Taxonomy (GTDB): domain Bacteria; phylum Bacillota; class Clostridia; order Christensenellales; family QAND01; genus UMGS1975. The sequence continues at coordinate 1,344 of UREB01000217.1, forward strand.
GCAGGGCATTTTGGCCTCTGGGGCCGCTGTGATGTGCAACCAGGTTATCAAACAGATGAAAAAGGCCAAGCAGGAAATCAAAAAAACCAATCAATAAAAGAGCCGCCATGGGGCGGCTTTTTATTACAAAGAATGAAATGTATGCCGGCTTAGACACGGATACAGCCGGTGCACTGCCTACGGGCCGGGATAAACGGGCTGTGCAGAAAGCTTGGCGGGAGGCGAAAGCATAGGCGGAAAATGCCGAGCAGCCGGCGCTTTTCATGCCTCTTGGGCCAGCTCGCAGAGAAACTTATCAAAATATTGCTGTACGACGGACAGGTCCTCCAGGGAAGGGGTGCGGCGGGTCAGCGAGAAAAACAACAGGCCGAACAGAAGCGGAAAGGTATAGACGCCGTGCGGGGAGAGCACGCTTTCATGATACAGCGTTTCGGGATGGGCCACCAGCTTTTCCAGCGTGCGGGCATGGGAAGGGGACTTAAAGGCCAGCTGGCGGCGCGCATCCAACAAGACATCGCGGCACAGCGACTCGCAAAACGCGGCATAGGCGGGCGACTGCTGAAAATCCGGCTCTGCGGCCAGCGCACGCAGCTTGTCCTGAGTTTCGCCCGGCACCAGGCGGCGTACAGCATTGTTGAGAAGCACCAGCGCGGTGCTTTTTGCTTTTTTGGCAAACATGGAAACTTCGCTCCTTTGCATCGTTCGAGCCCCATTATAGCACGCCTGGGAAACAAGCACCACCACAGGCCCCTGTGCCGGGGCGCAGAGCACGCATAGAAACAGCACGGGCCGGGCATGGCGCCGTCTACTAGACGGAAGCGAAGAAGAACCTGGCAACTAGGCCCATCCCCGGGGCACGGCATATGCTTGGCATCATGATTCCGGCCGGGCATGGCACCGTCTACTAGACGGAAGCGAAGAAGAACCTGGCAACTAGGCCCATCCCCGGGGC
>UREB01000218.1 GCA_900546685.1 uncultured Eubacteriales bacterium
GCTGCTTTATCACCTTTTTCCATGCCGCTGCGTTGGTTCTCCTAGGACAGGGGATCTCCGGGCTTTTGCCCACATTCATCCAAGCATCAACCTTTCTCTTGGCATTGATCCAATTTATAAAAAGATAATCGCTGTCAAAGCACGAGACCGCCAATACATCTGTTCCTATATCCTTGGAAAACGGCGTTAGATAGGCTGACACCTCCTCCGCACTTTCCCACTGAATAACATCCGAGGCCACTGTGATCCAATCCCCTTCTTTGGGCGCAAAAATCGCAATCATCGCCTCAAACTCTTCTTTGTCCGCCTGTTTGTAGCCTGCCTGTTCCATCCCCTGTATCAAACAGGACGCCACTGTCTCTACGCCAACTTCATTCTGCTTTTTGATATGGACATTGGAAAAAAAGCTTCCCATTGATGATCCCCCCTTTTTTATTCTAGCACACGTACCGCGCTTCCGAGCGCTTTGTTTCCTTCGGCCGGAACAGCCGTTTCCGCAGAAACAGATGAAGAGGCCAATACAATATGTCTGCATGGGCGAACACTGTCACAATATCTACCAGCCCCTATCATAGCAACCGGTCTTAAATCCTACGGTGCCAAGGCTGCAACCACAAATGCGACGTTTCCCAATATGCTGGTTTCAAGATCCCTGCCTCCATCCTAACGCCATAGTTTCCCCTTCCCAAAACACCAAGGCGCCCTTTCGTCTCAATGCGAAAGGGCGCTCTTTCAGCATAAAACACAGTCTCTCAGCGTGCTGCGCCTGTGTTCTATTCGCAATGCTTGTGCGCCACGGTGCGCTGTTTTAGCTTTGCTTCCTCCGGCACATAGGCGTTGCCATACGCCATAGACGGCCGCATCTTCGCCGGACTGGAAAACACCAGTTCGTTTTTCGAAATCTCCTCCGTATAAAACCTGCTGGAGGGAAATAGGTCGCTGGGATATACCATGTTGCTCATGGCGGCCAGCTCTACGCAAATGCCCGCGCCCACCGCGCTTTCCAGCATCCCGCCGATCCAGCAGCCGATGCCTGCCTGCTGTGCCAGCTGGTTGATGCGCTTGGCATTGTACAGCCCGCCGCATCGCCCAGGCTTTATATTGATGACTTTGCATGCGCCCAGCTCTATCGCCTTTTCCGCCATGTATACAGAGGAAATGCTCTCATCCAGGCAGATAGGCGTTTCCAAACGGCTCTGCAGCTTTGCATGGTCGACCACATCGGCATGAAACAACGGCTGCTCTATCATTGCCAGGCCCAGCTTATCGATCTTTTCAAACATCGGCAAATCATCCAGCGTGTAGCCGGCGTTGCAGTCGATATGAAAGGTGAACTTCGGAAACGTGCTGCGCACCGCTTGCAGCATCTCCAAATCCCAGCCCGGCATCGCCTTGAGTTTGATGCGTTTATAGCCCTCGCGGATCGCCCCGTCAATGCGCTCCATCAGGCGATCCAGGCTGGGCTGGCGGCCAAAATCCGCGCCGGTATCGATCTCATCATCGCTGCCGCCCAAAAGCGTGTGAAGCGGCGTTTTCGTCAGTTTGGATTGCATGGTCCACCAAGCAATTTCTATTGCCGCATGCGCAAACGGATTGCCCTTCACGCACGCCATCGCCTGGTTGATCTCCTCCGCCGACTCGAAGGACTGGCCCAGCACCAGCGGTGCCAAAAATTCGCTGGCCACATAATAGGCCCCGTAGGCGCATTCCGGCGAATAGGTCGGCGCCAAAAACGGACAGGATTCGCTCCAGGACGTTTCCCCGCCGCTTGTCAGCTTTACCATCACAGAATAGATCACAGGGTCCGAGCCATACGCCGTCGTCCATGGCTCTATCAACGGATGGGCCACATAGTACACATCCAATGCATCGATCCTCATTGCCAATTCCCTCCACACCGCATTTTTCTTCATCATATAATCGCTGTATGCATCTGTCAATTCCATGCTGTTTTATACGGCAAGGGCGCGGCGTGGTATCCAAGAGCTGCGGCGTCTGGGCCCTCAATTCAGATTGCGTTTTCTTTGCTCTCTGGCGCATACGGGGCATCCGCTCCCTTGGGATCGGCTATCCGGCGTCGCCTGCCACTGGTGGCCCTGCTTGCACTTCCACCATACCTTGGCATTGGAGCGGGCGGCATATTGTTCGGGCGGGCGGTCATTTTTGCTAGCATCCCACTCAGCAAGCAGTTCCGGATGCTCCTTGGCAAAGGATTGATGCCGAATCTGTTCATGATGGCATACCGGGCAGCCTTTGCT
>UREB01000219.1 GCA_900546685.1 uncultured Eubacteriales bacterium
CTCCATCTTCGTATCGGAGCACCATCGTACTACCGTCCAATTTCCAGGAAAGCACGCACGGTCTTCCGTCAATAAATTTGATGACGTCATCGACGGATTTCGTTTTATCTGCCGAAAGCATGGGCCTCGTATGCGGTACCTTGTGCAGCTCGTCCAATACCTCGCCGCTAACCTTGTGCGTAGGCGAACCCGATAAAACCAAGCCGGTTGCTTCTTCCAGTTTTTTTAATGCGTCGAATACTTGATCGTATTCATAATCCGTTAACATTGGATTTCCCGCATTGTAGTACGCCTTATCCGCTGCACGAATCTGTTTTATGTACGCTTGCATTTGTTCTATTGCTTTCATCTCACACCTCCAAATAAACAAAAAGACATGATGTTGTATCAAGTCTTTTATACTGGGTTTGCCTGGTAGTATCGGTCAAACACCGTGATATATCGTTGTATCGCTTCAGGGCCTGGATTGTGATGCAATGTAAACATGGCCCAATAAATCAGTTCTTCTTCCTCTACATGATAGGGACTGGTGTGCCATTGCCCGCGGCTCCACTTCGGGATAGACGGTTTTAATATCTCGCGGATCTCTTTGACGGTTGTGGCTGACATGATGAACTCGCTTTTTTCGCCAAACGTAATGTCGAACAGATCCTTGCGTATGGATGTCGTTCGTTCCAGCTTCTCGACGTGTCTCCATAGTTGTAATAAGGCGTCGGAGCGCAGCTTTCTTATACGCATAGGCGTGCTTTTATCTTCCAAAATTTCAAACAGCTTATCACACAGGTTTATAAAATATGGTTTCATTCCTTTCTTCCTTTCTGCCAAAATGGGCGTATTGTGTCCTCATTTCTTAACCGCAGTTTTTTTGTATCCTCCCTCAACCTTTTTTCCGTCCCCCTTTCTTATGAAATTCTGACAACAAAAAAAGCGCCCGCCGTAAGGGGACACTTTCTATCAGGAAAACTATGATCGATAAGGATACTTCTGCTGGTATTATATCCCGGCCAAAGGAAGGCTTTCAATGTTTGGGAAGAACCCGGCACTTTTCCGCCAATTTTGTTTTCTTTATGTACGCCAGGACAGCGTTTCTCATTACATCCTCCACGCTTTCCTTATTTATAGCGAGCGCTGCTTCAAATGCCTCTGCGATCTCGCGGTCAAGCTCACAGCATATTTTCATCGGTTTCCCCTTTCGCCTTGGAATACCCGTATGATACTTGCAATGTTTGGCAATGTCAATTAAAATGTATGCGGATAGTGTCATAGTTAAACAATCGTTTCTTGGTTACAAAGCGCCCCCTGTATAGCGGGCGCTTTTTTATATATTCTCTGGGCGTGCATTGCCCACAACCCCATGCTCCGGGCCGTGCAATGCACGCCCGTTTTTTATATTCATTTTCAAATCGTATCAGGAGGATAATATGTCATCTCAACACTATGAAAAGGAATTTTCCAAAGCGCTTGTTCAACTGGAACGAACCGGCAAAGCCACATTCAACGACTTTTTAGAATTTCTCGCTCTTTCCATCCGATTTCTCAGTATGCCTGACCAATCGATAGAACAGCGTCTCAATTCCATTATAATTTCGTTGTCACAACAGGAAAAGAACATCTATGCTTCCATGGCTGAAACCTTAGTGCAATGGGCAAAAAACATTCCACCATGTGATCTGCTGGGGCCCTTTTTTATGAGTCGCGGTCCTAAACGCAAAACCAACGACCAGCATTTCACACCGGATGATATTTGTCGTCTGTTGGTGGCGCTGAGCGGCCCTCCCAAACCATCCGGTTTCACGCACATCGGGGATCCTGCCTGCGGCTCCGGCGCCATGATGCTCGCCTATGATTACACATACAACCATACAAAATATCCCGACGTGATCTATCATCTGCAAGACGTCGATATTCGCTGTGTCTATATGGCCTACATTCATGCTTTTCTATTTGAGCTTCCGGCCGTTATCACGCATGGCAACACGCTTACAGATGAGGTATATGCCGTCTGGTACTCACCAAGATATATCCAGTTGACAAAGGAGAGGAACCATGAGAATGAAAAAGCGGTATAAGCCATGCTTACAGTGCAACAACTGCCTATATATCGGAGAAGGCGATTTTTTATGTGACAAGCTCCTCAGAATTGTCATTGAAGAATGGTGCATTCCTACCGGTGTGCATTGCGGCAAAATAGTAAAAATGAGGTGATTCATATGCCACGTGATTATGGGTTTACACGCACAAATTATTTCCG
>UREB01000220.1 GCA_900546685.1 uncultured Eubacteriales bacterium
GGCAGCCATCGAGGACGCTGCGTATACCCAGGCGCGCTGCGAAGAAATACAAGCCACCCGCACTTGGTTTTGCCAAGAACTGCGCGATCGCGGCTTTACCGTACTTCCCTCGCAAGCCAATTTCGTATTCGCCAGCCCGCCAGACGGGGATGGAAAGGGGTGCTTTGCCAAGTTGAGAGCACGCCAAGTGCTGGTACGGCACTTTGACAAGCCACGCATCTCCGGCTATCTTCGCATCACCATCGGTACCCGCGAGGAAATGCAGGCGTTGTTGGACGCGCTGGATGAGGAGGGCCAGTAAATGGATCGTTTTTCTCTGATAGACGCCCATGTACACACCTCCCTGTCCGACGATTCTCAGTGCCCGATGGAGGCATACTGGGCGTTGCTGGAAGATGGCACGGCCCGGGGCATTGGTTTTGCCGATCACTGGCATCCTGGCATCGAGGCGTACCGCCTCCAATATCCCGGATATGAGCGCAAAGCTTTTGACAACGAAGCCTACCGGCAAAAAATTGAAGAGGGCCGCGCCAAAGGATACCGCCTGTACCGCGGCATCGAGCTTACCTATGAAAAGCAATGGCATGAGGTCTGCATGCAGGGTGTCCAAGCCCAGCGGTACGACTATATCATTGCGAGCACCCATACCTTTGGCGGATTGTGGATCACGCGCGATTATTGGACCAATCTGGAGACCGGGTTTGCTTTTTCCTGGATGATGGAGCAATATTACCGAGCTGTGCGTCAATCGCTCAACGTGCCGGAGTTTGACGCCATTGCACACATCGGCATTTACCGGCGCAACTATCCCTCCGATTACTTTTTATTACAGTATGCCAAAGCGCAGATCGAAGATCTGGAAGATGAAATCGCCTTGGCGGCGGCGCGCAGCGGAAAGATCATCGAAGTGAATACCTCTGGGCTGGCAAAGCCCTCCAAAACCTGTCTGCCCGGCCCCTTCTTTCTTCAGCGCTTTAAGCATTACGGCGGGGAAAAGCTTTGTCTTTCCAGCGATGCGCATACTGTCAAAGACCTGAACGTGGGGTTTGAGATCGCTGCGGATCAGCTTCGTTCCTTTGGGTTTTCCGCCATTTACTATCCCTGGGATCCTGAGACGCCTGTGCCTCTTCCCTCATCATAAAAACGGCTTTTGCCGTTTTTTTTATGCCAAATCTTCTCATCTATGAGAATGGCTTGCGATTTTTGTCGAAATTATATAGAATTATGGTGTATGCAATCCTGGGAAGCGATGGCTTGGCCTTGACTTCCGAAGATTGTTTTTTTAATGAACAAAGCTTGCATGATGCTCCTTATATTTTTATAATGTGGCAAATGCAGGCTTGTCAAAATTTGTCGAACCTGCTAAGCAGCCGGGAGTACCCGCTCTTTGTATGCGGTGCGCTGCTCCTAGGTTTAGTACGACTAACATATTTTTATCGTTAGAATTAGAAAGAGTAAAAGGCGTGAACACACAAAAAGAATTTGTAGATTTTACAAAGGAAATGAAAAAGGACCATGTGATTTTGGTTCCAGATATTTTTCCAGTGCATATGAGCCTTTTGACCGAAGTGCTGCGCATGTATGGCTACCAGGTGGAGGGATTGCATTACACCGGGCAAAAAGTGCTGGATGAAGGCCTACGGCATATTCATAACGATATGTGTTATCCTGCCATCTGTTCCTGCGGCCAGCTGCTGTATGCGCTGACCAGCGGGGATTACGATCCTCACAAGGTAGCGCTGATGCACTTTCAGACCGGTGGCGGCTGCCGTGCCTCCAATTACATCAAGCTGCTAAAAAAAGCGTTGGTGGATATGGGGCTGGGCTATGTACCTGTGATCTCCTTAAGTTTTGGCGGTATGGAAAAATACAGCGGATTTAAGATAACGCCTCTGTTGCTGTATAAAGGGTGTATTTCCCTGGTATACGGAGATATGCTGATGCAGCTAAAAAACCAGGTTCGGCCCTACGAGGTACACCACGGCCAAACACAGCAGTTGGTAGAGACATGGACGGAGCGTTTAGTCTCCCAGTTTAAGCGCAATAGGGGGCTGACAGGACGCAGCATCACAAAAAACTTAAAAGCCATGGCCGCTGATTTTCATGCCATAGAGAAAACCTCGGAAAAAAAGATCAAGGTGGGCATTGTTGGCGAGATCTATGTGAAATATGCGCCCTTTGGCAACAACGATCTGGAAGAATTTCTCTTTTCTCAAGGCTGTGAATATATGGTG
>UREB01000221.1 GCA_900546685.1 uncultured Eubacteriales bacterium
GTCACATGGTAGATGATAAAATGCATGCCCGTTTATCCGGCGCCTGCTCCGGGCTTACGCCCATTTCCAAAATTTCATCGTATTTCGGTTCGTTGGCGGGGTCTTCCAGATCCAGCCCCTCATGGGAAAGATGCCAGAGGTTTTTATCTTTGGAATAGTTTGTCTCGCGAGAAATGGCAAGCGGGATATTTTTTGCGATGGCATAGTCGATTTCCTCATCACGGCTTTTAATATCCCATTCCCGCCAGGGAGCGATGATGGGCATTTCCGGTGCAAAGGCCTTGACGGCCAATTCAAACCGCACCTGGTCGTTGCCCTTGCCGGTACAGCCGTGGGCAATGGCGTCTGCGCCTTCCTTTTTGGCAATCTCTACCAGGCGTTTGCCGATGATGGGGCGCGCAAAGGAGGTGCCCAACAGGTATTTGCCTTCGTAGACCGCGCCCGCCTGCATGGTGGGGATGATGTATTCGTTGACAAATTCATCCGTCAGATCTTCGATATACAATTTGGAGGCGCCGGTTTTGAGGGCTTTTTCCTCCAGCCCGCTGAGCTCTGCGCCCTGGCCCACATCCGCGGCCATGGCAATGACCTCGCAGCCATAGTTTTCCTTGAGCCACGGGATGATGATGGAGGTATCCAGCCCGCCGGAATAGGCGAGAACGACTTTGTTATACTTTTTCATGATGTCTTAAACAGCCCTTTCTATGGATGCCGCAAGCGGCGAAATTGCTTAAAGTGTCTATAATTATACATACTATTTCGAAAAATACAAGGGGTTTTTGCATAAATATTGCAAAAATCCTTGGAAAAATTCAAATTTTATGTATAATGACGGGGGAGCGCATGCAAACAGGGCCATGCTGGGACAAAAATCGGCGGAGCGCAGCATGGCTTGGGGTTTTCTTGCGACGCATTAGCGCTTATAATATAAGGAATACAAAGCATCAGGAACGGGAGAGAGAACGGTGAGAGTGCTTGCCGCGGAAAACATATCCAAGAGCTATGGGGAGCGTGCGCTGCTAAGCGATGTGACCCTGCAAATCAACCAGGGAGACAAGATTGGGCTCATCGGCGTCAACGGCACGGGCAAGAGCACGCTGCTGCGCTTGCTGGCAGGCGAGGAAGCGCCGGACGGCGGCAGCATCTTCTGCCAGCCGGGGCACAGGGCAGCCTATTTGCCGCAAAACCCGGTGTTTGCGCCGGAGGATACGGTGCTAGAGCATGTGCTGCGCGGCGCGGGGCGCGATGTGCAGGAGGAAAGCTACCGGGCCAAGGTGATTTTGACAAAGCTGGGCGTGACGGACTTTGGCGAAACGGTAGGGCACCTTTCCGGCGGGCAGCGCAAACGTCTGGCCATGGCGGCCGCGCTGGTACGCCCCAGCGAAATATTGATTTTGGATGAGCCGACCAACCACCTGGATTATGAAATGGTGGAATGGCTGGAAGGACAGCTGAAAAGCTATAAGGGCTCGCTGGTGATGGTTACGCACGACCGGTATTTTTTGGACCGGGTCTGCAACTGTATTGCGGAGATCGATCATGGGAAGCTGTACCGGTACCAGGCAAATTACGAAGGCTTTTTGCAGCTGAAAAGCGAACGGGAAGAGTACGCGCGGGCCAGTGAACGAAAGCGGCAGAGCCTGCTCAAACGCGAGCTGGCCTGGCTGCAGCGCGGCGCACGGGCCAGAGGCACCAAAAGCCGGGAGCGCATCCAGCGCATCGAAGCGCTGCAAAACGAAAGCGGCCCGGCCCAGGAAGAAACGCTGGCGATGGAGTCGCTGAAAACCAGGCTGGGTAAAAAGACGCTAGAGGCCAGGCACATTGCCAAGGCCTATGGAGACAGAAAGCTGATAGAGGATTTTTCCTATATCGTATTGCCGCGCGACCGCATCGGCATTGTGGGAAAAAACGGCAGCGGGAAAAGCACGCTGGTAAAGCTGCTTTGCGGCCTTGTGCCGCCGGACAGCGGCGAGGTGATCCGGGGGGAGACGGTAAAAATCGGGTATTTTTCCCAGGAGAGCGAGGAACTGGATCCCAAGCAGCGCGTGATCGATGTGATCCGGGACATAGCGGAGGATATACACACCAAGCAAGGGGTAATCACGGCGAGCCAGATGCTGGAACGGTTTTTGTTTCCGGGAGAACTGCAATACCGGCGGGTGGAAAATCTGAGCGGCGGGGAAAGGCGGCGCCTGTTGCTGCTGTGTGTGCTGATGGGCAGCCC
>UREB01000222.1 GCA_900546685.1 uncultured Eubacteriales bacterium
CCCGCCACTGTTTGAATATGTCTCATGTTTGGTTCCTCCCATCCAATGTCTTAGCTTACACTCTTCTTCTATTTATACATCAATCCGTATACAAAAATCAAGTACCCATCTTGGGCGGCGCAAGTTTTCCTTTGCTTTCGGGCATACTAGGCACAAGTATTGGCAAAAAGAGGTGCATGATGCAAAGTTCCGCGTCCAAAAAGCTGGCCCAGCAGGCCGTGCCGCGGCTGATCCTTCAGCTTTCGCTGCCCGCGATTCTGGGGATGCTGGTCAGCTCGTTATACAACCTATCCGATACCTTTTTCGCCGCCCGCCTAGGCCCCAGCCAAACAGCGGCGGTGGGCGTGGTGATGCCCATTATGACGCTGATCCAGGCCGTGGGGATGACGTTTGGCATGGGGGCAGGCAGCCAGATCTCCTATTTGTTGGGGCAGCAGGACGGCAAAAAGGCGGAAAGGGCGGGCGCCCTGGGCCTGGTGCTGGCAGCAGGCTTTGGGCTATTTTTGACCACGGGCGGCCTTTGCTTTTTAACGCCGCTGTTAAGGCTGCTGGGGGCCACAGAGACCATCCTGCCCTTTGCCCGGCAGTATGCATGGCCCCTTCTTGCCGCTGCGCCGCTGCAAACGGCGGGGTTTGTTCTCAACAACACCCTGCGCAGCGAGGGCAACGCGGTGCGCGCCATGGCAGGCGTTGTGCTGGGCAGCCTTTTGAATGTGGCGCTCAATCCGCTGTTTATGTTTGCTTTCGGCTGGGGCATGGTAGGCGCGGCGGCAGCCACGGTCTGCGGGCAAACGCTGAGCTGCCTGTTTTTATTTTGGCAGTATCAGCGCAAAAACAGCACGCTCGGCTTTCATTTCGATGCGCTGGCCTGGGACCCGGCCCTGCTTTGGCAAATGGCCAAGGTGGGCTTCCCCACCTTTTTGCGGCAGGGCAGCACCATGCTCGCCACCATCTTGCTGAACCGCGCCTGTATGCCGTTTGGCGACGGCGCCATCGCTGTGGTGTCCATTGTCTCGCGCATCCTATGGTTCCTCGTCTCCGTGCTCATTGGGTTTGGCCAAGGGCTCCAGCCTGCGGCCGGGTACAGCTTTGGCGCCGGCGATGTCAAGCGCACCCTTAAGGCCTATCGCTGGGCGCTGGGCTATGCGCTGGGCTTTAGCATCGCTGCCGCAGCGCTGTGTTTTTTCTTTGCGCCCCAGCTTTTACAGTGGTTTTTTTCACCAGAGGGCGCTCAGCGCGATATGGGTCTTTTATGTATGCGCTCGCAGCTGCTGTTATTGCCCACGCAGGCGTTTGTCATCGTATCCAATATGCTGATGCAGTCCACCGGCCGGGCGTTGTTTGCCTCGCTGCTGGCCGTCAGCCGGCAAGGGCTTTTCTTTGTGCCGCTGATCTTCCTGCTGCCGGGCCTATGGGGCCTGCGTGGCATTCTGCTGGCCCCCGCCGCCGCAGACGCGTTAACCTTTCTTTTTGCCGTCATACTGACCTTCCTTGTTGTACGCCGTTACCGGCGCATGGCCGGGCAAAAGCAAAAAAAGCCGTGAATGCTCACGGCTTTTTCTATTCTACATAGACAAATCTGCGCACCCAGCGCAGCCGCCCCAGGCCATAGCCCAAAAAGGCGCCGGCCAGATTCAAAATCACATCGTCGATATCCAGCGAACCGACCCTAAGGCAGGTCTGCGCCAGCTCTGCCGAAAGCACCAGGCACAGCATCACCAGAAAAAACACCGCCGGCCGCCTGGCCCTTTTGAAAAAATAGGGGAGGTACAGCCCCATAGGCGCCATCATAAGCAAATTGCCCCATAGATTTGTCAGCGGGATGTTGGCGTTGATGCTGCCCGTAAACAATAGATGCACATACTGCGATATGGTGCGGAATGGCACAAAATTGCTGTTCAGGCGCACATAATCCACCCAAGACAGATTCTGCCAATAACCGCCGGAGCGCATAAACAACAGCGAGAACAGCGCCAGCAAATACAGCGCAAACGATCCGATGACCAACGCTTTGATGATCTTTTTCATGCGTCCTCCTCTCTCCGGCAGCGCGGCAAGCGCTTTATGCCTCCCGGCCGGTAACAAACAGCTTAAACAGCTGATAATACACCTTTTTGTTGGCTACGCGCCAGATGGTCTTGGCGTTTTCGTCGCCCTGTTCGATTTTTTCATCAAACACAGGGCGTACCGTTTCCTCGGTATACGGCTGCTCTACCAGCCCGC
>UREB01000223.1 GCA_900546685.1 uncultured Eubacteriales bacterium
GCGAGGAAACACATAAAAAATAGGCATCAGAAATGGGATCCAATTCATCAATGATGGGATCAATCGCTTTTGACACCGTTTCACAGTCATCCAGCCCAATGCCATTCGGGCCGTCAATGTATACGAATAATACTTTACTATCGTCTTCCCGTCCAATCTCCACATCCACGATGCGGTATCCCAGCGATGCTACAGTTCCTTCAATCGCTTGCTCAATTCTTTCTGTTATTTTGGACAATCGACAACCTGCCTTTCAAGACAAAAGAGCGGGTTAACCCACTCTTCCCTCCATAAAGTATCTTTCTGATGCATTCTAGCACACATTTTTCCGCATTGCAAGCATCCGAAAAACAAGAGAATTATCAAAACAGAGAAAGCTGAGCTGTATCCCACATATCCCCAAACGCTCCTACCTCCTTCAGCCTTGCAATGTTGGTGTTGTTGAGCTTTGTACGCTCATTGACATCCTCAATCGTAACAAAAGGGCCGTCCTTTCTTGCTTCTACTACGCTGTTTGCTGCGTTTTCGCCCAAGCCAGCCACCGCCATGAGCGGCATGCGCAGCTTTCCATCCTCGATTAAGTACATCGTAGCATGAGAAATCTGAATATCCGGCGGCAAGAATTCATAGCCGCGTGCCAGCATCTCCATCGCAAGCTGTAAATGCACCCGCTGTTTTTCATCGCGTGCCGTAGCATCCTTTTTATGCTTAAAATCCTCCAATATCTTTTTGATATGGTCTATGCCCTGCAACGCGTCGAAGGCATCCATTTCTTCACCACGCACAGAGAAATATGCCGCATAAAAGGCCAATGGCATATGCACTTTATAATATGCGATTCTAAGCGCCGCTACAACATAGGCTGCTGCATGCGCCTTTGGGAACATATATTTGATTTTTTTACAGCTGTCTATGTACCAATCCGGTACATGTGCCTGCCGCATGGCATTTTCCATAACAGGCGTCAGTCCTTTGCCCTTGCGGACCGATTCCATCGTATCGAACGCGATTTTTGCCTCAACACCGCAATGCATCAGATAAACCATGATATCGTCACGTGTACAGACGCATTCCCGTAAGGTCGCTGTACCGCTGGCAATCAAATCGGCCGCGTTGCCCAGCCATACATCCGTACCATGGGACAGGCCGCTGATGCGCAGCAATTCGGCAACCGTGGTCGGCTTTGTATCCTTCAGCATGTTCATAGCAAACTCTGTGCCAAATTCTGGAATCCCCAATACCCCCAAATCAAATGGAAAATCTGGGTCCTTAATATCCAATGCATCACAGTTGAGGAATAAGGACAACGTGCCCGGATCATCCAGCGGCACATCCACTGGGTCTATCCCCGTAAATTCATACAGTCTGCGAATCACCGTCGGGTTATCATGCCCCAATACATCCAGCTTTACCAATCGATCGTGCAGGGAGTTAAAGTCGAAATGCGTGGTGATGGTTTCGCTGTCCACCTTGTCGGCCGGCCTTTGCAATGGCGTATAATCCAAAATATCTCGATCCTCCGGCACAACGATCAGTCCCGCTGGGTGCTGTCCGGTTGTCCGCTTTACGTTGGTAATGCCCTTTACCAAAATATCTACCTGGCCAGGCTGTATATTTCCACCTTTTTCCTCCATATATTTGCGCACATATCCATAAGCGCTCTTGTCTGCAATACCGATTACAGTGCCGGCGCGGAAAACATTTTCTTTCCCGAACATTTCAATGACCTTGGCAAAGGCTCTCGGCTGGTATTCCCCGGAAAAATTCAGGTCAATATCAGGAACCTTATCGCCGTCAAACCCCAAAAACACCTCAAACGGAATCTCATAGCCGTCCTTAATCATTCTGGCGCCGCATTTCGGGCAGTTTCGATCTGGCAGATCCGGGCCGCAAGCCGCGCCAAGATCTTTTGTGTCAAAATCAGAAAACTTGCATGCCGGGCAAACATAGTGTGGCGCCAGCGGATTGACTTCCGAAATGCCCATTGCTTTTGCTACAAATGAACTGCCGACACTGCCGCGTGAACCTACCGTATAGCCGTCGTCATTGCTCTGCTTTACCAACCGATAAGCAGATAAATATAACGTGGAAAAATCATGCTTTGTGATGCTTCCCAGCTCTTTTTCCAATCTGGCTTCGACGATCTCCGGCAAGGGGGCGCCATAAATATCCTCTGCCCCTTTACGCGCAATGGAACAGATAAGCTCATCCCCATT
>UREB01000224.1 GCA_900546685.1 uncultured Eubacteriales bacterium
CGGGCCGGGCGACCCCAAGGACAACGGCAGCATCATCGAGGAAGTGAAAAAGCTCATCGGCCAAAGGCCGATCTTTGGCATCTGCCTGGGGCATCAGCTTATGGCGCTGGCAAACGGCGCGGATACCGAAAAGCTGAAATACGGCCACCGTGGGGCCAACCATCCGGTCAAGGATCTATCCAGCGGGCGGGTGTGCATCACCAGCCAAAACCACGGATACACCGTCAGCGCTGCGTCGCTGAAGGATAATATGCGCATCAGCCATGTCAACTGGAACGACCAGACCATCGAAGGGCTTGTCTATACCGACCATCCGAGCTTTACCGTGCAGTTTCATCCGGAGGCTGCGCCGGGGCCGCAGGATACCGCTTACCTGTTTGACAGGTTTGTGGCAATGATGTAAGGAGGCGTACCATGCCAAAACGCGAGGATATCAAAAAAGTATTGGTCATCGGCAGCGGCCCCATCATCATCGGCCAGGCTGCGGAGTTTGACTACGCGGGCACACAGGCCTGCCGGGCCTTGAAGGAGGAGGGCATCGAGGTGGTGCTCATCAACTCCAACCCGGCGACCATCATGACGGATACCGACATTGCAGACAAGGTGTACTTAGAGCCGCTGCATGCCGAGGTTGTGAAAAACATCATCCGCAAGGAAAAGCCAGACAGCATCCTGCCCACCCTCGGCGGGCAGACAGGGCTGAATCTTGCCATGGAGCTGGCGGAATGCGGCTTTTTGGAAGAGCAGGGCGTGCGCCTTTTGGGCACCAACGTGGATTCCATCCGCAAGGCGGAGGACCGCGAGGCGTTCAAGGAAACGATGGAAAAAATCGGCGAGCCCTGCATAGAAAGCGAAATTGTAACGCAGGTGGACCAGGCGCTGGCCTTTGCGGAAAAGGTGGGCTATCCCGTTATTGTGCGGCCCGCCTACACGCTGGGCGGCACGGGCGGCGGCATCGCGGACAACGCTGGCCAGTTGGCGGAGATCTGCGCCGACGGCCTGCACCTGTCCCGCGTGCACCAATGCCTCATCGAAAAGAGCATTGCGGGCTGGAAAGAGATCGAATACGAGGTGATGCGGGATAAAAACGGCACCTGCATCATCGTGTGTAATATGGAAAACGTAGACCCGGTGGGCGTGCATACCGGCGATAGCATCGTCGTAGCGCCGTCGCAAACCCTGCGCGATGCCGAGTACCAAATGTTGCGCACGGCTTCCATCAACATCATCAGCGCACTGGGCATCGAGGGCGGCTGCAATGTGCAGTATGCTTTGAATCCGGACAGCATGCAGTACGCCGTCATCGAGGTAAACCCGCGCGTCAGCCGCTCGTCGGCGCTGGCCAGCAAGGCCACCGGCTACCCCATTGCCAAGGTATCCGCCAAAATTGCCATCGGCTATGGGCTGGATGAGATCCCCAACGCCGTAACGGGCAAGACCTTTGCCTGCTTTGAGCCCACGCTGGATTATGTCGTTGTCAAGTTCCCGCGCTGGCCGTTTGATAAATTCACCAAAGCGGACAGGACGCTGGGCACCAAGATGAAGGCCACCGGCGAAGTGATGAGCATCGGTGGCAGCTTTGAAGCCGCTCTGCAAAAGGCGGTGCGCTCGCTGGAGCTCAACATGCATTCCATGGAATGGCGCAGGGGGCCGGCCTTGACGGATGAGCAGGTCGTCCAGGCGCTGCATACCCAGGACGATGAACGCATCTTCTGCGTGGCGGAGGCGCTGCGCCGCGGCGTATCGTACGATACCATCCACGACATTACAAAAATAGACCTATGGTTTTTGGATAAACTGCATAACATCGTCGCTTTGGAAGAAACCGTCAAGCAGCAGGGCTTTGGCTATTTAACGCCGGAGACGATGAAACAGCTCAAACGCCTGGGCATGGCGGACAAGGCCATTGCCGGCTGGGTGGGCAAAACAGAACTGGAGATCCGCACGCTGCGCAAGCAATGGGGCGTTTTGCCCACCTATAAGATGGTGGATACCTGCGGAGCGGAGTTTGATGCCGTCAGTCCGTATTACTATTCTACCTACGAGGAAGAAAACGAAGCGCACAAAAGCGAACAGAAAACCGTGGTGGTGCTGGGCAGCGGCCCCATCCGCATCGGCCAGGGCGTGGAATTTGACTATTGCTCGGTACACTGCATCTGGGCGCTGAAAAAGGCGGGGTATGATACCG
>UREB01000225.1 GCA_900546685.1 uncultured Eubacteriales bacterium
TAGCGAAAATGGGCATAGATACAGAGTCCTCTGAAACGACCGTTCAGCGTACGGGCGCCGGCATTGCGCTCGGTTCTTCGGCATACAGCACGGTGGAGATGGCCTCTATGTTTGGCACCATCGCCAATAAGGGCGTATATATCTCCCCAACCTCCTTTACAAAGGTGACGGATAGCAACGGCAATGTCATTTTGGATGGCAAAGCGCTTCAGCAAACCAATCAGGTCTATCAGCCCAGCACGGCCTGGATGCTGGTGGATATGTTGGAAACTGCCGTACAGAGCGGTACTGGTAGCCGCGCCCAGGTCAGTGGTATGACCATTGCTGGCAAGACTGGATCCAATGAGAGCAAAGGGTTGTACTTTGCGGGGATGAGCCCCTATTATTCTGCTGCGGTCTGGATTGGACACGACGATTATAAATCGCTTGCCAATTCAACCTTCGGCGGCGCTTATTCCGCCCCGATATTCCAAAGATTTATGACCACCATCCACCAGGAAAAGGGTTTGCAGGATAAAGCCATCATTGAGGATTCTCCGGAATCTCTCGGCTTGGTTAGGGCAACGGTATGCCAGGTATCCGGTATGAAGGCCACCGATGCCTGTACGCATGATGCGGGTGGGTTGACGCCTGTAACGGATTGGTTCAAAGCAGGCACAGAGCCTACGGAATCCTGCACTTACCATATGTCCTTGCCGATTTGTGCGGAATCTGGTAAGTATGCAACTCCCTACTGTCCCTCTACGACAGGCAGCGCTTCGCAGGTGTTTGTCCCCTCGGACTCCGTCTTGCGAAATTGCGATTTGAGCGGGCTTAGCTGGTATCATCTCACCGGCGCTTCCGATTTCAACTATATCAATAATCCCGATCAATTCTGTCCGTTGCATACAATGCCGGGGGCAACGCTGGCGCCTTCCGCCACACCGTCCACTGATCCGTCGGCGACACCGAGTGCAGTGATTCCCTCGTTGCCGGTTTTCACCAATACGCCGAGGCCGACCAATACGCCGTCCACCGGAACAGGCAACTAAAAATATGAAAAGGCAGCCCATGTGGCTGCCTTTTTGTTGTTATTTTTTTGTCTTCGGATTAAAAATCAATGCGTTGAGATACCCAAAGAATATAGCGGCGCCGATGCCTCCGGCCGTCGCCGTGATGCCACCAGCCAAAATACCGGTAAAACCTTTTTCCAAGATCATCTTCTGTGTGCCTGTGGCCAAGGAATGGCCAAATCCTGTCAACGGTACTGTAGCCCCGGCCCCTGCAAAATCCACCAATGGTTGATATAGTCCTACAGCTGATAATATAACGCCAGCTACTACATAAATTACCAAAATTCTAGCAAAGGTCAATTTTGTTTTTGCCAGCAGCAGCTGCCCTATCACACAGATGAATCCACCGACGATAAATGCTTTGACAAACATCATTGAGGGCTCCTCCTTTCAAATCGCACCGCATGCGCAATGCCGGGGATAGTATTGCCCTGCATGCTGCTCGTCGTGCTCAGCAGAGCGCCTGTAGGAATGAACAGTATCCGCTGCCAATCGCCGCCCCATAGCTTGGGCAATAGCTTTGCGCTCAGTGTAATGGCGCTGCATCCGCAACCGCTGGCCCCCATATGGGTATCCTGATGCGGCATATATAATTCTGCACCGCAATCATGAAATTTTGTCATATCCTCCGCTCCTTCGTCGGCCAGCATATCGCAAAGCATGGAGAGCCCCAACTTTCCTAAATCGCCCGTGTAGATGGCGTCAAAATCCGCCTCTGTCGTCTGAGTATCTCGGAAATGAGCCGCAATGGTATCAAAAGCGGCTGGCGCCATGGCCGCTCCCATGTTATTTGCATCCGCAATGCCAAAATCCACAACTTTGCCAGGGGTTACATGGGAAATGCAAACGCCTTTTTGTTCCTTTGTGGATAGGATTGTTGCGCCTGCGCCAGTGGCTGTGCGCTGTTGTGAAGGGGTTTTTTGCGCTCCCATTTCCAAGGGAAAACGAAATTGACGTTCTGCTGTGGAAAAATGTGAGGAAGCGCAGCATACCAGCTGATCTGAAAAACCTGCCTCTAAAATCATGCTACCCACGACAAGCGATTCTGCCATCGTGCTGCAAGCGCCATACAAGCCCAAAAAAG
>UREB01000226.1 GCA_900546685.1 uncultured Eubacteriales bacterium
CAAGGACGACAATGGAATTGTCCACCAGCATGCCTACGCCCAGGGCAAGGCCGCTCATCGAAATGATGTTCAGCGTAACGCCGGAAAAATACATCAGCACAAAAGCAGTTACAACACTGACCACGATGCTGGCGCCTACGATGACGGTGGGCTTCCAATCTTTTAGGAAGAACAGAAGAATGAGAATGGCTAGCAGACCGCCGGTGACCAGATTGGAAACAATGGTATCGATCATAATGCCGACATACTCGCCCTGGTCCATGATTGTGGTAAGATGCACTTCCGGATGCTCAGATTGTAGCGTGGCCATTTTGTCCGCTACATTCTGCGTAACCTCGGCGGTGGAATAGTTGGGCTGTTTTTGCAGCATCAGCACCACAGCGTCTTCGCCGTTGACCTTGGTATACATATCCGTGCTGTTATCAGATACGGTAATATCTGCAACGTCTTCGATGGTCACATCGCCTACGCTGGGCAGATTCATCAAAACAAGCTGCCCTACGGCATCAACATCGGCTACCTTATCGCCAACGCGCACCAAAACATCGCTGCTCTCATCGTCTACGCTGCCGGCAGGCATACTAAAGTTTTGCCCCTGTAAGATTCCCTCCAACATCTCCGTTGTAATTTCGATCTTAGGAGAGCTGGTCTTGGGCATATTCTGTTCGATTTGACTGCGAATCTGTGCCTCGGCAGCGGCTTTATCCACCCCCTCTGGCAGCTGGGCAAGCTGGGCGTTTACCTGCTCATCGACAGCGCTTTGCGTTCTACGGTTGACATAGCCGCGCAGCTGACTGTTGATTTTATCGATCTTATCCTGATTGAGGGTAATGGTGATTTGGTTTTCTACCAACCCATCTGCGCTGACGGACGCAACGCCCTCCGTGGTTTTCAATTCTGGAAGGATGGTATCGTCAATATATTCACTGGATTGGCTGATCGTTTGCCCCTCTACGGAAGCGGATACGGCCATGATGGGCATCATATTGGGATTCAGCTTTAGGATCGTAGGATTGCCGGCCTCCTCGGGAAGCGCGCTTTCTATCAGATCCAGCATTTCGCGCATATCTGTCACACAGGCATCCATATCGGCGTCTTCTACGAACTTTAGAACCACCATAGAGCTGTTTTCCTGGGAAATAGAGCTGACTTCATCCACATTGCTTACGCTGGCCATCGCCTGTTCGATGGGGGCGGTGATGGTTGTTTCGATTTCCTCCGGTGAGGCGCCCACATACGTAGTGGAGACCACGGCATAAGGAAGATTCATGCTGGGAAGCAGGTCGATGGTCATATTGGTATAGCTAACGCCGCCTAAAATAGCGATAATAATGATGGCTACCAATACAGTCAAAGGCTTTTTTACACTGTATTTTGAAAACATGATGCGCTCCTTTCGATTTCCGACCGACCGGTCGGTCAGTCCTGCTATCATTATAAAAAAAGAGCGAGCAAAGTCAACCTATTTTGTGTAAGGAGAAGAAAATATTCTCGCACCGGCCTGTTCAAAATACAAAAAAAGGACACAGAGAAAATCTCTGTGTCCAGATAGGCTTTGTCTTACAGCATATGGGCCCGCAGCTCTTCCGGCGTATGGATGCTCAAAAGGCCGGGCGCAATGTCAAAGACCGTTTTACAGCCGCAATCTCCCTGCTTTGCCAGGCGGTACGCAGCGCGTGCATAGCAGACCAGCACGCTGGAGGTAAACTCTGGATTGGAATCCAGCTTTAAGGAAAACTCCATGATGTGCTTGTTGTCTTGGCCGGTTGTGCCGCTGTGAATGACAAACCCGCCATGCGGCATCGCGCTGTGGTGCGCTTTTAGTTCCTCTTCGGAGATGAAATGTACGGTGGTGTCGTATTCGTCAAAATAGTTTGGCATGGTGACGATGTCATGCTCGACCTGCTTTGCATCCGCCCCTTCTTCCAACACGACGAAGCATTCGCGCAGGTGTTTTTGGCGGGTGGTATACTCCTTGGTAGAACCCTGGCGGATCTCATCCATGACGGCCTCCACAGGGATGGTATACTGCTTGCCGTCTTTTACGCCTTTCACGCGGCGAATGGCGTCTGAATGCCCCTGGCTAACGCCTTTGCCCCAGAAAGTGTAGGGTTTTCCCTGCGGCAGTACGC
>UREB01000227.1 GCA_900546685.1 uncultured Eubacteriales bacterium
TGCTCTTCCGATCTACTCCGCTGGGCTGTATCCTGCCCCGAGCTGCTGTGCCAGCATGGAGAGAAAATCGTGGGGTGCTCCCTCTATGCTTTGTGCTGTACTCCGTACTGCCTGGGATAACGGCTCTTGGTAATAACGCAGCCGTACCCCTAGCGTGTCCAGTATTCCCTGCAAGGTCTCAATCGCCTTGCAGCGTTGTCTTAACCCATCTGCAGCTACATAGCCTAGCGCAGACGAGCAGGCAAACAGAACAATGCACAGTGCCAGTTTCATCGTACGCCTACCATCGGGCACAGCCTTTGATCCAGTCTTTTAACGATTCTCCCCGGCGCCTGGCCCAATACCAAATATCGTTCAAAGACGCGCTCTTGAATCAGTAGGCGCATACCATGCCTCTGCATTAAGTCGTTTTCATCCTGTCCATGTACCGTGGCTAACACCTTTACCCCCGCGAACGCCGCCTCCATCACCGCTTTGGCGTCTTCTTCTCCGCCCAATTCATCCGTAACTAAAACTTGAGGAGATAGGCTTCTTAGTGCCATCATCATGCCCGCCGCCTTGGGGCAGCCGTCTAACACATCCGTTCTCAGCCCTACATCCAACTGAGGGATCCCCGCTACACAACCTGCCAGTTCTGCCCTTTCGTCTACCAGGCATACTCGTTTGCCTTCCGCCCCGAAGATTCCGTTGGAAATTTGCCTTGTCAGATCACGCAACAGGGTGGTTTTTCCCATCATCGGCGGGGATATGATCAAGGTGGAATACACATTGTTTTGGGGGCGCACCACCCTCATCGCTTCATCTGCGCAGCCTTTGAGCTCCCGCATAATGCGTATACACGCACCTCCACAGTGAGATAACGCCGCAACCTTGCCGTCCCTTACTGTAATGCGCCCTGCCAGCCCCAAGCGATAACCGCCTTTAAGCGTTAAAAACCCCTGGCGTATTTCTTCTTCGTAAGCATATACCGAATGCTGACAAGCCGCTTGAAACAGATGCTTTATCTCCTCCGGTGCAATCACAAGGCTGCCGTCCGGTGTTTTGGAGGTTTGCCCATTGCTTTTTACAAACACATCGCCTGTCCCACAGGAAATCATCAGCGGACGCCCACACCGCATACGCACCTCATCTATCTCTGCCATCGTTTCCAGCGGCAGTGCCGAGAGCGCCTTGGCCACCGTCGGGGGCCATAGCCCTTGCAGATCCATCATCCATTCCGGTTTCTTTTGCATGAAAGGTTTCCTCCTTTTGTGAAATGTATATGTGTATATCCGTTGTCATAGTCCAGGTTTGTCCATACGGAAAAGCATGAATTCTGTCAATAAAAAAAGAGCAGGCGTTGCCTGCTCTTTTCATAAAAAGCCACATATGCAATGCGGCTTTTTACATGTTATTCAGTGGGCTCTTCCTTTTCCTCAAAAAGTACCTGATGGCATTCCGGGCATACCAATTCTTCCCTGCCCAGCATATCCTCATCAAAGTATACCGTTTCATGGCAATGAGGACATTCGATCTCTAAAAAATCGTCATCCTCTGGCTCTTCACCGTCAAACAGTTCTTCTTCCAGATCGCTCAAGTCCTCGTCGATGGCTTCCACATATTCATTGAGTTCATCCATATCGCCCTGTACATCGTCAACAGCATCCGATATATCCTGCAACACGTCAATGATCTTCAAAATCAGCTTGTCCTGTGCCGATTCTTCTTTGATGCCAAGCCCATCGGACAGGCCTCTTAAATACGCAACACGTTCTGATAAATAAGCGCTCATCTTTTCTCCTTTTTGCTATTACACACGGCTCATGTATTCCCCGGAACGGGTATCTACACGAATGACGTCTCCTTCATTGACAAACAAAGGAACGTTGACCACAGCGCCGGTTTCCAGCGTCGCCGGTTTCGTACCGCCGGTTGCGGTATCGCCTTTAATGCCGGGATCGGTCTGGGTAATGGCCAGTTCTACAAAATTCGGAGCTTCTACGGAGAAAGCCTGTCCTTTAAAGAATTTTACATCTACAGAGGTGTTCTCCTTTACGTATTGCATGGCATCCTCCACCAACTCACGGTTTAGCGGCAACTGCTCATAGCTTTCATTATCCATAAAGTAAT
>UREB01000228.1 GCA_900546685.1 uncultured Eubacteriales bacterium
CTACACGACGCTCTTCCGATCTAAAAAGGCGTATTGATTTCTCTGGCTGCAAAGGTAGCGGCGGTGAGCTGGTTAAGTAAATCTCCCCCCAACAAAAATCCCATTTCCTCAATGGTTTTCCCACACTTTTCTACCGCTTTTCGCACCGCTTCATAAAACAGTTTGCTTTCTGCCTGTTCCCATGTGTTTTGATCCCATAGATCGTCGTCTATCGTTACATCAAACAAACCCCGCAGCGCGCCTCGCGCTTCGGTAGGCCCTGCAATGCTGCTTGCCGCAATTGGCGCAACATATTTTTCCATGAATAGGGTTTGTCCGTTTCGATATCCCATACAAATCACCTCCCAAATAGGAAAAATACAACGCCATATAACATCGAAGCCGAGATGCCATTGACCAGCACAGGGCCGGCAATCTTAAATAGGTTTGCTCCGATACCAATCAATCCTTCGCGTTTGAACTCCATCGCCGGGGACACAATCGAGTTGGAAAATCCCGTAATTGGGATAACCGACCCGGCTCCCGCGTATTGACCAATCACATCGTAGATGCCAACGCCTGTCAAAATGGCCGCTATCACAACCAGTACGACGGAAGCCATGCCGGCGGCCTCAACAAATTCCAACTGCAAATAGGTTTGAAACAGCCAAATCATCCCTTGCCCCAGCGTACAGATCAGGCCGCCGACCCAAAAGGCGCGCAAACAGCCGCGCAATAGATCAGTGGGCGGCGTTTTTTGCTCAACATATTGTCCGTATTTTTTGTCCCTATCATTTTTTTTGCGTTTTTGCTGCGCTTGATCAAAGGAATCCAATTTGCCGCTCCTCCTTATATGCCGTTGTTCTCATACGTTCTTCTTTTTCCTCCCGATTTGCCCCCTCCAGATAGAACAGTTCTGGCTGTGGAGCCCTGGTTTTGTTAATGTTCAATGCACTCACTCCAAACTTGCTTTGCGCCTGTTACGCTATTTTCCCTATTCATCTGCCATAGATTGGCAGCCAAAAGCACTACGACTATGGCCAACCCAATGCTGATAGAAATCCAAAAGCGCTTAGTTTCCATTGTTTTTTGTTTCATATGCATAGCCTCGCTTTCCTTGCTGTTAGTATGCACAGAAAGCAAAATAATATCGCATTGATCCAAAATGGATGCTTGCACATGAAAAGAACGCCAAAGCGTTCTTTTCATGTCTCGGCAGCCTGGCGCATTCGCTTTAAGATCTTGCTTTCTAGCCTGGATACCTGTACTTGGGAAATATGCAGCACTTTGGCCACGTCGCTTTGCGTTTTGTCCATAAAATATCGCAAAAGGATGACCTGTCTTTCTCTCGGCTCCAAACTGGCCAATAGCTCCCGCAGCAGCACACGGTCAATCGCCTTATCGCTTTCCTCCGCCGTAGCGCCCAGGCAATCCTCTAGCGCCAGCGGCTTGCCTGCTTCGTCGCTAAGCGGCGCTTGCAAAGAGGCAGGCTTTCTGGCTGCCTCCATCGATATGGAAACTTCCTCGGGTGTGCTGCATAGCGCCTGGGCAATTTCCCCGATTGTCGGTTCCCGTCCGGTATCCGCCGCATACTGTCTGGCATATTTCATGGCCTTGGCATAGAGCTCCTTGAGCGGACGCGCCACCTTCACCGCGCCGTCATCCCGCATAAATCTTCGTATTTCTCCCATGATAAGGGGCACGGCATACGTGGAAAAACGCACTTGATACTGTGCTTGATAATGGTTGATGGCCTTCACCAGCCCCATGCAGCCCAGTTGAAAAAGATCGTCATATTCATATCCTCGCCCCAGAAATCGTTTGACAACGCTTTTTACCAACGCAGTATGCGCCTTGACCAGCGCTTCCTTGGCCTCGTCGTCACCGGCCTGCGCCCTTTCAATCAGGGCCATAGAGCGATTATGCAATTCTAAGTTGGCCTGCGCCTTATCAAGCATCTTCCATCGCTTCCGTTCCAGGAACCGCTTTCTTTTTCATCTCCACTCTTGTGCCCCGGCCCTGGCTGCTCTCCACATGCAACGAATCCATAAACGCTTCCATCACAGCAAACCCCATACCGCTGCGTTCTTCTCTGGGCCCGG
>UREB01000229.1 GCA_900546685.1 uncultured Eubacteriales bacterium
CTGATGGGCAGCCCAAACCTTCTGTTTTTAGACGAACCCACCAATGATTTGGATATTCAGACCTTGCAGGTGTTGGAGGAGTATTTGGAAAATTTTGCAGGCGCCGTCATTGCCGTTTCGCACGACAGATATTTTTTGGACCGTGTGACGGAAAAGGGATTTGCGCTGATGGGCGATGGGCACGTACAGCCCTTTCTAGGCGGTTATTCCGCGTATTTGGAGGCGCGGCGGCAGGCCGAAGCGCAGAGCCAAGGCAACCGGCCGGCAAAGCCTGCGACGCCGAGGGAAAAAACCAAGACGAAATTCAGCTATCATGAGCAGCGGGAATATGACACGATTGAACAGGAGATTGAAACGCTGGAACTAACGCTGGATGAAATAAAGACACAGATGGCGCAGGCGGGCAGCGATTACGTGGCCTTGCAGCGCTTGACGGAAGAACAGCAGACATTGGAAACCAAAATAGAACAAAAGATGGACCGGTGGGCGGAGCTGGAGGAGATGGCCCAGCGCATGCGGTCGTAGGGAGGCAACGATGGACAAGCAGGCGTATTTGATTTTGCAAAACGGCATGACCTTTGCCGGCACCCGCCTTGGCGCGGAGGGAGAGATTGCGGGGGAGGTCGTGTTTACCACGGGGATGACGGGGTATTTGGAGGCGCTGACAGACCCCAGCTATCACGGACAGATTTTGGTGCAGACCTTTCCGCTGATCGGCAACTATGGTGTCATTCCGGAGGACTTTGAAAGCGGGGCGCCGCAGGTGCGTGCCTATATCGTGCGGGAATGCTGCCAGGCACCGTCTAACTTCCGGTGCGAAGGCACGCTGGCATCGTATTTGAAGGCGCAAAACGTCATTGGCCTTTGCGGTGTGGATACGCGGGCGCTGACGCGGGCGATCCGCGAAAATGGCGTAATGAACGGCATCATCACGGACAGCAAGACGCTGACGCCGGCTCAGCAGGCCCTGCTGGACAGCTATGAGGTTCGCGGTGCGGTACAGGCGGTAACAACGCCGGAGGTGCGGCGTTATGAGGCGGAAGGCGCGCAAAAGCACCGTGTGGCGCTGTGGGATTTTGGCACCAAGCGCAGCCTGATCCAGGCGCTGCGGCAAAGGGGCTGTCAGGTCACGGTGTGGCCGGCAGGAAGCACGGCGGTGGAGATCTTGGCGGACGAGCCGGAAGGGATCGTGCTCTCTGAAGGGCCGGGCGATCCGGCGGCGGAGCCGGCGCTGACCCATCAGATAGCGCAGCTTTGCCAGGCGAAGCGGCCGGTGCTGGGCGTTGGGCTTGGGCATGAGCTGCTGGCGCTATCCCAGGGGGCAAAGACCTATCGGCTAAAGCATGGGCACCGCGGCGCCAACCAGCCGGTGAAGGATTTGGCAACAGGCCGTGTGCGCGCCACCAGCCAAAACCATGGATATGCGGTGGACAGCGAAAGCGTTCAAGCGCCGGGCCGGGTATGCCTGGTAAACGTAAATGACGGAACGTGCGCGGGCATCGTTTACGGCGACTGGGGCTATTCGATACAGTTTGCCGCAACAGAGAACGTTTTGGATACATGGATGGCGAGGATAGAAGGAGGAAACGGACATGCCGCTTTCTAAAGGAATACACAAGGTAATGGTGATCGGCTCGGGGCCGATTGTCATCGGCCAGGCTGCGGAGTTTGACTATGCGGGCACGCAGGCCTGCCGCGCGCTGAAAGAGGACGGGCTGGAGGTAGTGCTGGTCAATTCCAACCCGGCGACGATCATGACGGACAACGCCATGGCGGATAGAATTTACATCGAGCCGCTGACGCTGGAGACCATCGAACGCATCATTGAAAAGGAACGGCCGGACAGCCTATTGTCCACCCTGGGTGGGCAGACGGGGCTGACGCTTTCCATGCAGCTGGCAAAGAGCGGGTATTTGGATCGGTATAACGTAAAGCTGCTGGGTGCCAAGCCAGATACCATCGATAAAGCGGAGGACAGGCAAAGGTTTAAGGATACGATGGAGGAGATCGGCCAGCCCGTGATCCCGTCCAAGGTGGTGACGAACATAGACGATGCGCTGGCCTTTGCCGAAAGCATAGGG
>UREB01000230.1 GCA_900546685.1 uncultured Eubacteriales bacterium
AGAAAAAATCGCCATTGTTTCCGATAAACCACAGACCACACGCAACCGTATCATGGGCGTGGTCAACGGAGCGGGGTACCAGCTCGTCGTGCTGGATACGCCCGGCATCCAAAAACCGAAAAACAAGCTGGGGCGCTATATGGAAGGGGCGGTGCGCCATAGCTTAACGGACATTGAAGCAGCCCTGGTCGTTGTGGACGGCGCCAAAGGATTGGGCAGCCGCGACGAGGAGGCGCTGTTTCGGGCTACGCATTGCGGCGTGCCTGTCGTCGTTGCGCTCAACAAAATAGACTTGGCGCAGCCAGAACAAATCCGCTCCCTGTCGGCCCGGCTTGCCGCCTATCCAGGCGTAAGCCACGTATGCCCGGTATCGGCAAAGACCGGCGCGGGGCTGGCGGACCTTTTGCATACGCTGCGGGCGCTGCTGCCGCCCGGCCCGGCTTATTTTCCGACCGACGTTGCTTCGGATATGCCGGAATCGTTCCTTTGCTGCGAAATCATCCGTGAAAAGCTCTTGCACAATTTAAGAGACGAAGTGCCCCATGGCATCGGGGTAGAGCTGGAAAAATTCATGGAACGCGAGGACGGCGTGGTGGAGATCCACGCGCTGATCTACTGCGAAAGGCAGAGCCATAAGGGCATTGTCATCGGCCACCGGGGCGCGATGCTCAAGCGCATCGGCAGCCAAGCGCGCGGGGAACTGGAAGATTTTTTTGGGACAAAGGTATTTTTACAGCTCTTTGTCAAGGTACGGGAGGATTGGCGAAATTCTCCCTCCGCGCTCAAGGAACTGGGCTACGAATAAGCCCATCTCCCGTTTTCTTCCCATTTTGCAGCCTTTTTGAATCAGAGTTTTTCGCCTGCTGTTTGCCAACTGTTGGCAAATCTGCAAGGCATTGCCATAGACGCGCCGCCCATTCCCGGGCAAGCTAACCAAAAACCTATTTGGCCGGGGAGGCGCATAGATATGAATCAGACCGATCTTTCCCGCTGGCAGCAATTCTGCCGCACCGGGCGTGTTATGGATTATTTGCTGTATAAAAAATCCACAGAACCCATAGAGGAATCTACATGCAACAAACCGTATTTGCCGTAGTGGCGCAAGCCGTGAATTACCGCGATCATGACCGCATTTTAACGCTCGTTACCCGCGAGCGCGGCACGGTCACGGCCACGGCGCGGGGCTGCCGCAAGCCGCAGAGCAAGCTGATGAGCTGCGCCCAGCCCTTTGTCTACGGTGAATACGAGCTGGCGGAGGCAAAAGGCAGATGGTACGTGAAAAGCTGCCAAGTCCGCGAAATTTTTTATAATCTCCGGATGGATCCTATGATCCTGACGGCTGCGGGGCAGGCCGTGCGCGCCGCCCGTGAATTTGCCAACCCGGAGGAGGAGAACGCCAAGCTGTTTACGCTGCTGCTGCTGACGCTGGCCCGCCTGTGTGAGGCAAAGGCGGACCCGGTCGCGGTTCTGGCGTTTTATTTGGCAAAGCTGTTGGCGTTTGCTGGCTTTTGCCCGGAAACGGAGGCATGCGTGTGCTGCGGGGCGGAGGAGGCCCTGGATTGGTTTGACGGCGAATCCGGTGGCGCTGTATGCCGCCATTGCGCCAAGCACCTGCCCACCGCAAAGCCGCTGAGCAGCGCTTGCCGGCGCATGCTGGGCCGTATGGCGCAGGCGCCGTCCGCAGGCTATCCGGCGCTGCTGACGCAGCTGCAGCCTGTGGCGGAGGAGGCGTATGCGCATCTATTGCGTTCGTATGCCGCCACAGCCGCCAAGCCCCTGCCGCATCTGCATACGCTGATGCCGTCTGCCTCCGCGCAGAAAGGCTCGCTCGTTTGACTTTGAAACGCAAAGAGGCGTTTTGGATTTATATTTTCTTTTTTAGAAAAGGGGGCAAAGGGGATGAAACAATACGTTTTCACCTTTGAACAAGGAAACGCGAACATGCGCCAGCTGTTGGGCGGCAAAGGCGCCAACCTGGCCGAAATGACCGGCCTAGGCCTGCCCGTTCCGCCGGGGTTCACGATTTCCACAGAAGCATGTAACAACTATTACGACCACGACAAGCCGCTGGATGAAG
>UREB01000231.1 GCA_900546685.1 uncultured Eubacteriales bacterium
GTCCGCATCCGTGCGATGGGCGCGCCATGTGCGTGGCCCTTTCGCCGGCTGCCGAACAGTATTTTGCCAAAAGCGCCGCCTTCCACAGCGAAGTGCTGGATACGCTGTTTGCCTGCTATACCCCCGAAGAGCTTTTGTCCCTGTATCGGCTGATGGCCAAGCTGCACACCGGCATCCAGGCCCTCTCCGCCCAAAAAAAGGAGGCTGCGCCCCATGCATGAGGTTCTTTTGATCTACCGTTCCAAATACGGCTCTGCCAAAGCCTACGCCGAAATGGCGGCCGAGCGCCTGGGCGGCTTGGCCTGCACAGAACAGCAGGCCACAGAGCAAACCCTTGGCCAGGCGCGGTGCCTTGCGCTGTTCGGCAGCCTGTATGCCGGCGGGCTTTCCATAGCCCCGTTTATGAAAAAGCACGCTGCGCTGCTTGGCCAAAAGCGGGCTGCCGTGTTTGCTGTCGGCGCTACGCCGCCCGGCCCAGACGTGTTGGAGGCCGTGCGCGCCCGCCTGCCCAAAGCGGCGCAGACGCTGCCGCTGTTTTACGGCCGGGGCGCCTGGGACCCCGCGCGTATGACACGGGTGGACCGTACCCTCTGCCGGATGCTGCAAAGATCCGTGGCAAAAAAGCCGGCCGGCACGCTGGCGCCGTGGGAGCAGGCGCTGCTGGAGGCCGGCCAGGGCGCCGCCAACTGGGTAGAGCCCCGCTACCTAGCGCCGCTGCTCTCCTTTCTCCAATCGTAATGCTAGAAAAGCAGCCTTGACGGCTGCTTTTTGCGTTAGGCGATGATATCAAACAAAGCCTTGGTCTGCTTTTCCTCGTCCTCGGCGGTAAGGCCGGTAAAGTCCTGCTCTTTGGGCCGCAGCGCCCTGTATACGTCGTCATAGGTATCCGGCATGCTTTTTCACCTCCCGGTTTAGTGTAACCAATGAAAATTCCTTTACGCTGCCGTTGACAATTGGGCAAAATAGGATATAGTGAAGGCAAGAAAATTAGCTTTGGCTAACCTATCCATTCCATGTAAGGAGGGCGATGTATGCATACCGCCGTTTTATGGGCCGCGGCCGGCACAGGGTTTACCTTTTTGATGACCACGCTGGGCGCAGGCCTGGTATTCTTTTTCCGCAAGCAGTTTTCCGCCGGCCTGCAACGGGTGTTTTTGGGCTTTGCCGCCGGCGTAATGATCGCCGCGGCCGTCTGGTCGCTTTTGATTCCCGCCATCGACCAGGCCGAGGCCGCCGGGCTTTTGGGCTGGGTGCCGGCCGCCGGCGGGTTTTTGCTCGGCGTAGGGTTTTTAATCGCAATGGATTCGCTGCTGCCGCATCTGCACATCGGCGCAAAGCAGCCGGAGGGCCTGTCCGCCCCCTGGAAGCGCACCACGCTTTTGTTCACCGCCGTCACCCTGCACAACATCCCGGAGGGCATGGCGGTGGGCCTGTCCTTTGCCCTGGCGGCCCAGGGGGGCCAAGCAGCGGGCTATACCGCGGCCATGGCGCTGGCGCTGGGCATCGGCATCCAAAATTTTCCGGAGGGCGCCGCCATCTCGCTGCCGCTGCGCCAGGAGGGCAAGTCAGTGGGCAGGGCGTTTTGGATGGGCAGCCTATCCGGCGTGGTAGAGCCTATCTTTGGCGTGCTCACCGTGCTCATCGCAGGCTCCATCCAGCCGTTGATGCCCTGGCTTTTGTCCTTTGCCGCCGGCGCGATGATCTATGTCGTCGTGGAAGAGCTGATCCCCGAAGCGCATCTGGGCGAACACAGCCACGTCGGCACGCTGGGCGTCATTTTCGGCTTTGTCGTCATGATGATTTTAGACGTTGCGCTGGGCTGACCGCCTAGTAGGCGGCGCCATGCCCGGCCCTTCTATAGCGGTCGGCAAGCTTCCTGCCCCGGGGAGGGGCCTGTTGCTGCGCCCTTTTCCCCTTTCGCCTAGTAGGCGGCGCCATGCCCGGCCCTTTTATAGCGGTCGGCAAGCTTCCTGCCCCGGGGAGGGGCCTGTTGCTGCACCCTTTTCCCCTTTCGCCTAGTAGGCGGCGCCATGCCCGGCCCTTCTATAGCGGTCGGCAAGCTTCCTG
>UREB01000232.1 GCA_900546685.1 uncultured Eubacteriales bacterium
GAAGATAGGTCACTGCCGGATTCAAATTTTAAGGACTTACAAATGTAAGTCCTTTTTTAATATGCTGCCAAGGCATTTCTTATCATGGAAAACAAGCATTGGATTTGTCTTTGTATTTCCTATACAATAGAATTGTATTTTTATTATCAGTTCAATTCCATAGAGAAAGGAAGTTTATATCCCATGGCATTGTTTCAAATTCAAAATCTGCGCTCTAACGAAGTACACCGCAAAGTATCCGTCAATGTATTGCTGCCGGTGGACAGCCATGCACAGCACCCGGCCGGAGAGCGCTTCCGTACGCTGTATCTCTTTCATGGCGTAACAGACAACAATATGGCCTGGCTGCTCAATACACGCCTGTATGAGTTGGCTGAAAAATACAATCTCTGCGTTGTGCTTCCCAGTGGGGAAAACAGCTTTTATATGAACCGCGAGGACCGCTTTGAATGCTGGGAAAACTTTTTCTGCCAAGAGCTGCCCCTGCTGATGCAGCGTGCTTTCCCCCTATCAGACCGCAGGGAAGATACCTTTATCGGAGGCTTTTCCATGGGCGGTTTTGGTGCGTTGCGCAACGGCCTAAAGCATTACGATCGTTATGGGAAGATCTTCTGCTTTGCACCGGCGCTGGAATTGGAATATACCTTGGACAGCACCTACGACGCCCAAGACTATCTGATGAACCGCAGCTTTGTCGAAGCCCATTACGGCCCGGATCTGCAAGCTTCGAAAAACAGCGATCAGAACCCGCTTTGGCTGATTGACCATCTGACAGCCCAAGGCATAGATCTTCCCAAAATCTATATGGCAACCGGACAGGACGATACGCTTGCCGACGTACATAGAGCCATAGAACAGCACCTGGCCGATGCCCAGGCCGATTATATCGCCAAAATCGTTCCGGGTATCCACGATTGGGACTTTATCAACCGCAACTTGGAGCAAGCCCTACAATGGTTGGCTGAGAAATAAAAGAAAAGGACTGCCTTGCAGTCCTTTTCTTTTATAGATTACGC
Organism: uncultured Eubacteriales bacterium; assembly: GCA_900546685.1. Classification (GTDB taxonomy): domain Bacteria; phylum Bacillota; class Clostridia; order Christensenellales; family QAND01; genus UMGS1975. The sequence goes on from UREB01000232.1 coordinate 1,017, forward strand.
TTTGTGCAGCGTAAACTCCGGCACTGTATACCCCACAAGCTCTTTTTTATGATTGTATATCTTTTTATGGATATACTTTTGCATGCCTTCCCGGTTCTTTTCAATGGGATAGCCCAGCTGCCGCAAAATTTCCACAACGACCATGCTGCGAATGTCCGTGTTCCCGTCATCCGCCTTGACAGCAATGCCAAGTCCCTTGTCCTTGATGCCGACGATCTCATAGCCATCCGCGCCCGCTTTGGAAAACAGATTGCCTTGGAATTCTTCCATCAAAATCGCATCGAACCGCCCCGTACCTGAAACCATCTCAGGATGTGCCATCATGGCGGAAACAATCCTAGCTGCGTGGCTGCCTCTATCTCCCAACGTTTCCGGGCAGGCCATCCTAGCCGCGCCCCAGGCGGCATGATACAGCGGTAGCGCATGCACCGGCACGCCGCATCCATCCACGCCGATGACGATCTTCTCGCGGTCATATTGGCATATATAGGCGATCATCTCTATGATTCGCCGCTGTACCTTGTGATAAGGCTGATAGTAGTCCTCTAGCGATTCTCCCAAATGCTTGGCTGTAATCAGCATACCGGTATGCTTGCCTGAGCAGTTGTTATGAATCTGCCCTGGCGCTTGTCCGCTCTGCTCCAACGCCTTGGCTGCCTGCTCATTGAGCGGCGCATGCACGCCGCATTGCAAGTACTCTTCTCCAAGCCCTGCCTTGGATAAAATGCTGCGAATGGCGTTTACATGAAATGACTCTCCGCTGTGCGAACTACAGATCACAGCCAGCTCCTCCTCGGTTAGCCCATAGGCATCCACTGCGCCGCTTTCCAATACGCACATCGCCTGCATCGGCTTGGCCGAGGATCTCATATACACGGTTTTTTGTGGCTCGCCACAGTAAAACAACAGCTTTCCCTCGCTGTTTACCACCGCTGCGCTACCGGAATAGGACAAATCCTTCAACGGCCCACGATAAGAATATACCAGATCGGAA